>CAITYE010000318.1 GCA_903896535.1 uncultured Paracraurococcus sp. | reverse complement strand
CAGCCCGCTCTAGCCTGTGTTGGATCGCGCGATTCAGCGCCTTCGGCGATTCCGCCTCAACGCATCGCGCTCTGGTGGTCCAATCCCGACGCTTGGTGTCCAAGCGTCGGGCGAATCGGCCCACCAAATCAATGGCGAGTGGTGCATGCCAGACGGTACCATCCGTCTGGCACGCACCACTGGAGCAGCCTCCGGTCTGATGGATCACGCGGTGATCCATAAGACCGGAGATCAGCTGCGCTAGAATTTATAATCTCCAGAGCAAGAGAGCCGTTCAGACGATTCCGTCTGAACCGATATTGCTCCAGGCCCAGCGCCCGGGCCAGGGTCTCGCAGACCGCGCGGTCGGCGCGGCCATCCTCGGCGGCTTCGGTCACCGCGACGCGCAGCCGGGGGCCGTCAGGGCCGGGGGTGAGCCCGTGCAGACCAGGCCGGCGGGCCCGCGGCTGCGCCTTCACCCGCAGCGAGACGCCGCCCTGCTTGGTCCGCCACCGGGCGCTCAAAAATACAGGCCGTTCAGCATCAGGCTGCGCCGCGCCGCGCCCAGGACGATCTGCCCGGCCGAGATCAACAGCAGCACCGCGAGCGGGGCGAGATCGACCGGCCCGAAATTGGGCAGCACGCGGCGTAGGCGGGCGAATAGCGGCTCGGTGACCCGATAGAGAAAATCGGCCACGGTCCAGACCACGCGGTTGCGGGTATCGAGCACGCCGAACTGGATCAGCATCTGCACGATGACAGCGAGCATCACCGCCCACCAGAGCAGGTTGAGCACGGCATCGGCCAGGAAGAAAACGGCGTCGAGGAACATCGGCGAGCCTTCGCTATTCGCACCGAAGTTAGGGCAGAAGCGCCCGGCGAAAAAGCCTGTCGTGCTGGCGGGCTCGGCTTGACTTGCTGGCCTAGCTTTGGCATTCCCCCGCTCCCATCGCGTCACCCCAAGGGCGCGATCCGGTGGCTTCGGGGCTGTAGCTCAGTTGGGAGAGCGCGTCGTTCGCAATGACGAGGCCAGCGGTTCGATCCCGCTCAGCTCCACCACCACCGCGCGCCGATTCCGCTTCCCGCCGCCACCCGAACGCGCCAAGCCCGCGTGCTGCGATGCACCCTCCCCTTGAGCGGCGCCCGCCCGCCGGCTAATCCCACCGCCGGCCAGTCGCCTCCCCGAGCGCCTGCGTGGCCCCACTGGAAGGTTGTCTTCGCATGTTTTCCCGCCTGTTCGGCTTTCTCTCGGCGGACATGGCCATCGACCTCGGGACCGCGAATACGCTGGTCTACGTCAAGGGTCGCGGCATCGTCCTGAACGAGCCTTCGGTGGTCGCGATCGCCGAGACCCGCGGCAAGAAGCAGGTTCTGGCGGTGGGGGAGGAGGCCAAGCAGATGCTCGGCCGCACCCCCGGCAACATCGCCGCCATCCGGCCGCTGCGCGACGGCGTGATCGCCGATTTCGAGGTGGCGGAGGAGATGATCAAGCACTTCATCCGCAAGGTGCATAACCGCCGCAGCTTCGCCTCACCGATGATCATCGTCTGCGTCCCCTCCGGCAGCACCGCCGTGGAACGTCGCGCCATCCAGGAAAGCGCCGAGAGCGCCGGCGCCCGCAAGGTGCTGCTGATCGAGGAGCCGATGGCGGCGGCGATCGGCGCCGGCCTGCCGGTGACCGAGCCCTCGGGCTCGATGGTCGTCGATATCGGCGGCGGCACCACGGAAGTGGCGGTCATCTCGCTGGGCGGCATCTGCTATGCCCGCAGCGTCCGGGTCGGCGGCGACAAGATGGACGAGGCGGTGATTTCCTATATCCGGCGCCAGTTCAACCTGCTGATCGGTGAGAGCAGCGCCGAGCGCCTGAAGCTGGAAATCGGCGCCGCCTCGCCGCCCTACGATGACGAGGAGGGCCCCACCACCGCGGTCAAGGGCCGCGATCTCATGAACGGCGTCCCGCGCGAGATCACCGTCTCCCAGCGCATGATCGCCGAGGCGCTGGCCGAGCCGGTGAGCGCCATCGTCGAGGCTGTGAAGGTGGCGCTCGAGAATACCCCGCCCGAGCTGTCCTCGGACATCGTCGATAAGGGCATCGTGTTGACCGGCGGCGGCGCCCTGCTGCAACGGCTGGATGAGGTGCTGCGCGACGCCACCGGCCTGCCGGTGCTGGTCGCCGAACAGCCGCTCTCCTGCGTGGCGCTGGGCACCGGCCGGGCGCTTGAGGAGTTGAAGCGGCTTCGCCAAGTCCTGACTTCGATGTATTGATAGCGCGCGGCCAGGTCGAAATCCGGGGCAGTCCAGGTGATCCGTCTCAGCATCCCGTTGCGGCAAGCGCTCTCGCGGCTCTCGCTGCCGCTGCTGGTCGCGGCTGCGTTTGGGGTCATGCTGCTCGGCAAGGCCGATACGGTCATCGCCGAACGGGCCCGCACCGCGCTGGCCGACCTGCTGGCGCCCATCTGGTCGGTGGTGCAGCGCCCGGTGGATGCCGTTCGCGGCGCGGTGCAGGAAGCCGACCGGCTGCTGCACCTGCGCGAGGAGAACACCCGGCTGCGTGAGGAGAACGCGCTGCTGCGCCGCTGGCAGGCGGCCGCGCTGACGCTGGAGGGGGAGAACGGCCTGCTGCGCCGCCAGCTTGCCTTCCTGCCCGAAGGCGCGCCCAGCTACCGGACCGCCCGCGTCGTGGCCGATGGGGGCGGCACCTATGCCCGTGCCGTGCTGCTGGCGATCGGCCCCGGCCACATGATCCGCAAGGGCCAGATCGCCCTGGATGAACGGGGCTTCGCCGGCCGGGTGACCGAAGTCGGCACCCGCTCTGCCCGCGTCCTGCTGGCCACCGACATGAACAGCCGCGTGCCGGTAACCCTGGAAGGCAGCCGCGCCCGCGCCCTGATGGCCGGCGGCAATACCGCCCGCCCGCGTCTGCAGCATTGGCCGGAGGGGCTGATGCCGCAGGAGGGCGAGCGGGTTGTCACCTCGGCCGAAACCGGCGCCTTCCCGGCCGGCATCCCGGTCGGCGTGGTGCGTTGGAGCCAGGGCGGGGCGCCGGAGATCGAGCTCTACGCCCAGCTCGACCGGCTCGATATGGTCCGGCTGTTCGACTACGGCCTGGGCGGCATCCTGCCGCCCGAGGCAGTGGCGCGGCCGGAGCCCAAGGGGCGGCGCTGATGGTCCCGCCCATGCCAGGAAGGCGCGCGCCAAAGCCGGGGCTGCTGGCCGCACTGGATGCCTTCGCCCGCGGCGGCCTGCCGACCGTGCTGACCATCTTCGCCATGGTGCTGGCTGGCGGCTTCGCGGTGATGCCCGGCGCGGTCGCTGCCGCCAGCCTGCCTTGCATCTTTTTCTGGGCGGTGTTCCGCCCCGCCGCCATGCCGCCACCGGCGGTCTTTCTGATCGGCCTGCTGCAGGACCTGCTGACCGCGGCGCCGCTGGGTTCCGGCATCCTGGTGCTGCTGCTGGCCTATGGCGCGGCGCGGGCCTGGCGCCGCTTCCTCGCCCGCCAGGGCTTCCTGCTGGTCTGGGTCTGCTTTGCCGGCTTCGTCGCGGTGGCGGGGCTGCTGGGCTGGGTCCTGCAGGCGCTGCTGGGCTGGCGGCTGCCGCCGGCCGAGCCCGGGCTCTGGCAGGTGCTGCTGACCATCGGGCTTTACCCGCCCCTCGCCTGGCTCTTCTCCCGCCTGCAATCGGCGTTGCTGGACGCGGAGGTCACGGCATGATCGGCCATACCGCCCGCCGCGAGGAGGAGCACCGCCGCGGCATCTTCACCCGCCGCGCCATCGGGCTCGGCCTCGGCCAGCTCGGCCTGTTCGGCTATCTCGGCCATCGGCTCTGGAGCATCCAGCAGCAGGAGGGCGAGAAATACACCCTGCTGGCCGAGGAGAACCGCCTTTCGGCGCGGCTGATGTCGTCCCCGCGCGGGCGGGTGCTGGATCGTCAGGGTCGCGTCGTTGCCGGCAACAAGCTGAACTGGCGCGCCCTGCTGGTGCCCGAGCAGACCCAGGATGTGGCGGCGACGCTCGCCACCTTCTCCAAGATCGTCCCGCTGACCGAACAGGACATCGCCCGGGTGGAGCGCGAGCTGCGCCGCCGCCGCCGCTTCGTGCCCGTGGTGCTGCGCGAATTCCTCAGCTGGGAGGAAATGGCGCGGCTGGAGGTGAACGCCCCCGACCTGCCGGGCATCCTGACCGATGTCGGCCATACCCGGGTCTACCCGGAAGGGGCGGAGATGGTGCATCTGGTCGGCTATGTCGCCCCGCCCGCCGAGCGCGACATGGATGGCGACCCGGTGCTCGCCCTGCCGGGGATGCGCGTCGGGCGGCAGGGGATCGAGCGCTTCCACGAAAAAGTGCTGCGCGGCCGCGCCGGCGCGGTGCAGCTGGAAGTGAACGTCGTCGGCCGGGTGATCCGCGAGCTGGACCGGCGCGAGCCGCTGCCCGGCGAGGATATCCAGATCTCGGTCGATACCGAACTGCACAAGAAGCTGCGCGCCAAGGCCAAGGAAGGCACCACGATCTGCGTGCTGGATGCGAAGAACGGCGAGATCGTCTCGCTGGTCTCCCAGCCCTCCTTTGATCCGAATGTCTTCACCAGCGGCGTCTCGGCGGCGCAGTGGAAGGCCTGGACGGCGACGCGCTCCACCCCGCTGATCAACAAGGCGACCAACGGGCTCTACGCCCCGGGCTCCACCTTCAAGATGATGGTCGCGCTGGCTGGGCTGGAAGCCAAGGTGATCGGGCCGCATGATCGGATTTCCTGCCACGGGCATCTCGATTTCGGCGGCAATCGCTTCCATTGCCACAACCGGCGCGGCCATGGCGCGGTGGATATGCGGGTCGCGCTGAAGGCGTCCTGCGATGTTTATTTCTACCAGCTGGCGATGCGCTGCGGGATCGATCGCATCGCCGCCATGGCCAACCGCTTCGGCCTTGGCGTCGATCTGGAGATCGACCTGCCCGGCACCCGCCGCGGCCTGGTGCCGACCAGGGCCTGGCGGCAGGCGCAGGGCAAGCCGTGGAACCTTGGCGACAACATCATCCACGGCATCGGCCAGGGCTGGTACCAGATCACCCCCATCGCGCTGGCCACCATGTCGGCGCGGCTGGCGACGGGGCGGGCGGTGCAGCCGCATCTGACGCGGGCGATCGGCGGCAAGCCGGTGCCCGGGCGCCGGCCGGAGGATTTCCCCTCCCTCAACATCCCCGAACGCGACCTGCAGCTCATGCGCTCGGCCATGTATGGCATCTGTAACGAGGGCGGCGGTACGGCGCCGCTCGGGCGGCTGCCCGCGGGCTATGGCGCCATGGCCGGCAAGACCGGATCGGTGCAGGTCCGCCGCGTCACCCGCGCGCAGCGCGAACGCGGCTATTCGGCCGAACGGGTGCCGCGCGAATGGCGCCCGCACGCGCTGTTCGTCTGCTTCGCCCCCTATAACGACCCGCAATACGCCATCAGCGTGGTGATCGAACACGGCATCGCCGGCGGCAAGTATGCCGCCCCCGCGGCGCGCGATGCCATGATCACTGTGATGAACCATTTCCGCGGCCTCGCCCCCGCCGGGCCGCGCGTCGCCGAGAGCCGGGCGGGATGAGCGGCGTTTACGAACGCCGGCTGCTGACCGAGGATCGCGGCTTCGGGTTGCTGCAGAAATTCTGGCAGGTTCCCTGGGGGTTCGCGCTGCTGATCTGCGCCCTGGCGGCGATCGGCTATACCGCGCTCTATTCCGCCGGCGGCGGGCCGGAGGTCTATGCCTCCAAGCACGCCATCCGCTTCGGCTTCGGCTTCGTGATGATGCTGACCATTGCGATGATCGACATCCGCATCATCGCCCGCTTCGCCTGGCTCGGCTACCTGCTGGGCATCGCGCTGCTGGTGCTGGTGTTGCTGCACGGCAATGTCGGCAAGGGCGCACAGCGCTGGATCGATCTTGGTCCGCTGCAATTGCAGCCGTCCGAGCTGATGAAGATCATGCTGGTGCTGGCGCTGGCCGCCTGGTTCCAGCGGGCGAGCTATGAGCGGGTGGGCAACCCGCTATTCCTGGTGCCGGCGGTGCTGATGGTCCTGCTGCCGATGGGGTTGATCCT
>CAITYE010000317.1 GCA_903896535.1 uncultured Paracraurococcus sp. | reverse complement strand
GCCCTCATCGACGGCCTCCGCCGCGTGACAGAACGCGAGGCGATCGCCGCCGCCCGCCGCTGCGCCAGGCTGGAGGGGCTGCCGATCGGCATCTCCTCGGGCGCCATGCTGCACGCCGCACTCGAACTCGCCAAGGAACCGGCCATGGCGGGGCAGCTGATCGTGGGTATCGCGCCCTCCTTCGCCGAACGCTATCTATCCACGGAACTCTTCGCAGGACTCTAGGATCAGATCATGCCGCATGATGGCCACCACAGCCACGACGTCCCGCCCGATGGCTGGAAGCATAGCGGGGTCCGGGTGATCCCCGGCGATCAGCTGGACACCAACACCGCCCAAACCCCGGGGATGAACCGGGCCGCGGCAGTCAACGCTGCGCGCGTCGGCGCGCAGAAGATCTGGGCCGGCACGGTGCACATTCACCCCAATGCCAAGACCGGCGCGCACCATCATGGGGCGTTGGAGAGCGTGATCTATATCGTCTCCGGCCGCGCCCGCATGCGCTGGGGCGCAAATCTGGAATTCGTCGCCGAAGCCGGGCCGGGCGATTTCATCTTCGTCCCCCCCTACGTGCCGCACCAGGAGATCAACGCCAGCACCGAGGAGACGCTGCGCTGCGTGCTCGTTCGCTCGGATAACGAGGCGGTGGTGGTCAACCTCGACATCGAGCCCGCCGAACAGGTGGAAGAGGTCCTCTGGATCGACCCGATCCACAAGAACGGCGGGGTCTGAGGCCTAGAGCGGGATGCGGTGCGGCGGAATCGCCGAAGGCGCTGAATCCCGCGACCAAACAAACGTCAGAGCAGGGTGCGCGAGCGGATGCGATCGCATCATTCCCTAGGCCAGCGCGGCGAGGATCGCGCCGACCATCGGCTTCATGTGGAAGCTCTCGGCCGGCATCGCCGCGACCCGGCCACCCGCCGCGACGACCGCCTCGGCGACCAGTGGGCCAACGGCGGCAATCCGGGTATGGGCGAAGGCTTCCTGCAGTAAGCCCGGCTGCCCTTCGGTCAACTGCCGCAGTCGGCGAAGCTGGGGCGTGCTGGTGAAGACGATCAGATCCACCTTGCCCGTTGCCATCTCGTGCAGCATCGCCATCACCTCGCTGTCCTGCTCGCGCGAGGCATAGGCATAGGGCGTGACAGCATCGGGCGTCGCCCCAGCGTCACGGAGGAAATCGAGCAGCGCCGCATTGGGGTTGTCCGGATAAAGCTGTACCGCGACCAGGTGGCCCCGCAGATCCTGCACCGCCAGCGTCACGATCAGCCCGGCAGTGGTCGGCTGCCCGGCGGCCAGATCGGCGCCCAGGCCGATCGCACGCAGCCGGGCCTGCGGCTTGGGCCCACGGACGATCCGCCGGGTGCGGGCCAGCGCCGCCATGAAGCCTTCGGTGAGCCCCGCCCGCTCGGCAACGCCGAGCAGCCGGGTCAGCCCCTCCCCAGTCAGCAGGATCAGGTCATCCGGCGGCGTCGCGCTGCAGCGGCGCAGCCAGGCCTCGATCGGCGTGGGGTCCGGCGCGTCGATGATCTGAACCAGCGGGCAACGGATCGTCTCGGCGCCTTGTCGCTCCAGCATCTGCGCCAACACTTCAAGCTCGCGCGTCTCCGGCACCACCACCCGCTTGCCCCGAAGTTCGCCTGCCATGCCGGAATCCTTATCCCTATGGCCAAACCTAGCCGCAGGGGCCGAGAAATATCACAAACCTTCGCTTGCGGCACAGCCCGGCAGTTTCTAGCGTCACTTGATGCGTGATCCCCGTCTTGCCGAAATCGAAGGCCTGCTGACCCTGAAGGCGGAAGGCCAGTACGGTCTGGCCGCGATCAACCAGCGCCAGCACGCGCTCCAGGCGGCCCTGCTTGCCGAACGCATGGGGTTGCCGGCTGCGGAAATCACCGCCGCCCTGCTGCACGATATCGGGCATATGGTGCACGACCTCGGCCAGGACCCGGCAGCCGAGGGGGTGGACGATCTGCACGAAGCGCGCGGCGAGGACTATCTGCGGCGCTGGTTCGGGCCGGAGGTGACCGAGCCGGTGCGCCTGCATGTCGCGGCCAAGCGCTTGCTCTGCGCGACGGAGGCCGATTACTTCGCCAAGCTATCGCCGGATTCGGTCCGCAGCCTGTCGCTGCAGGGCGGCCCGATGACCGCCGCCGAGGTCGCTGAATTCCACGCCAACCCGGCTTGCGACGCCGCCGTGCGGCTGCGCCGCTTCGATGAACAGGCCAAGGTGAAGGGCCTCAGCACACCGCCCGTTGCGCACTTCATGCGCTACGTCGCCGAGGTGATCGAACCGCTATTGCCGGACGGATATTGCTCTAGCCCCTCTATTTTCTAGAGACCCTCTATTTTCTAGAGCAAGAAATCCGTTTAGACGGTTCCGGCTGAACGAATATTGCTCTAGGGCACGATACGTTGAGGCGGAATCGCCGAAGGCGCTGAATCGCGCGATCCAACAAATGCTAGAGCGGGCTGCATGAACGTATGTGAACGCAGCATGCTCTAGCCCGAAAAATTCAGCACGGACTTTCCGGCAACGTTTTTGGGTGCTTCCTCTGCACGGCCTGGTTGCGCAGGCATATGGGCACCTTGCCGGCGGTGACGCCGGCTTCGGGGTGCGGATAGCAGGGCTTGGGGTTGCGGTGACGGGCTTGGTCGGGGCGACGCCGCCCCGCGGTTCAGATGACCAGGCGCGGCAATCGGTCGAGCACCAAGCGCAGGATGGCCTGGTCGGGGGAGGCG
>CAITYE010000316.1 GCA_903896535.1 uncultured Paracraurococcus sp. | reverse complement strand
GTATGATACGTTTTTGTATTAAAATAATTTTATTTTTTATTGAAATATAGTGCTTTAGCTGTGAGACGCTGTTGATGATGCCGTCGTATGCCGCGTTGCACACGTTGTTCGCGTTTCTGTTCAGACCCCGCCCCCTCCTCGCAGCTGCGCGGCTCGAGCCGTCCTAGCCGAAGACACGGATTGACTGCGCTTTTGAGTGGTTAGCATTCCGCGATGCCCCGCGCCGCCCTGCCCGCAGCGACGGTCGCTGCCGCCACCCTATCCGCGCGGCCGCCAGCGATAGATGCGCTCCAGCGCGCCGCCCATCAGCATGGCCTTCTCCGATGCGGTCAGCCGATCCGTCACCCGGAACGCGTCCACGCCCTGCGCATAGCTCAGCAGCGCCACCGCCCGCGTCCAATCGGTGCCCCAGAGGCAGCGTTCCAGCCCGAAGCCATCGAACAGCCGCGCCAGCGGGTCCCAGATATCCGCATAGGGATAGCCGGCATGGGAGAGCGTGCAGGCGCCGCTGATCTTGAGCGCCACATTCGGCAGGGCGGCGAAGGCCAATACCTTCGGCAGCGCGGCGAAGGGGGCGGCCGGCGGCGGCGGGGCAAAGGGCTGCTGCAGGCCGCAATGATCGATGACGAACTGCGTACCCGGGTTGCGCCGTGCCAGCGCCAGCCCTTGATCGAGCCTTCCCCAGCACAGCATGTTCAGCGGCAGCCCGTGCTTGGCCGCCGCCTGGGCCACCCGGTTCAACCCAGGATCGGCGGGATCATCCGAGACCTCCGGGTAGAGCATCAGCCGTAGCCCCACCACGTCCGGCTGCCCCGCCCAATCGGTGATCGCCTCCGCCACGCCGGGATCGGTCGGATCGAAGGGCTTGATCAGCCCGAAGCGGCCGGGATGGCGCGCCCCGACCTCCAACGCGTAGCTGCCGTCGAAACGGTACATGGCATAGGGGGAGACCAGCAGCGCCCCATCGACGCCGACCGCGTCCATGGCGGCGACCATTTGCGCGCCGGTCACCTCGGCGGGGCCGGCCAGCGTGCTTACCCAGGGGCGCGCCGGATGGTTGCGCTCATAGCAATGGACCTGGCTGTCGATGATCGGCATGGCGCACTCCCTCATCATCGACGCTACGAAGCGGCGCGCGGCCCGGCAAGCGGCGGGCGTTCAGAAGGGGCGGCCGAAGATCGCCTTGGCGACCCAGGGGTCGCTATTGGCGGTCAGCCCGCGGCCGAGGCCGAGTTCCAGCGTGAAGGGGCCGATCACCAGATCGAGGACCGCAAACAGGTAATGCGATTGTTGGCGCGGCCCATAAAAGGCGCCGATAGGGCCGAAATCCGAATAGGTCTCAGCGGCGATCGCCACGGTCTCGGTCACCGCATAGGAGATCCGGTTGGCCGGCCGGAAGGCATTGCCGGCCTGGCCGCCCAGGCCGACATCGACGATGGGGTTGGTGGCGAACTCGAAGCGCCCGAACCGGATACCGAGGATCGGGCGAAATTCGAGGTTCCAGTAGCTGTCGGTGAAGCGCAGCGGCTGCCAGGAGATTTCGGTGTTCAGCCCGAAATAGGGCCGTCCGGGTTCGACATTCGGCGTCACGAACAGGTTCCGCAGCTTGAACCCGCCCGGATAGAAGCGGTCCTCGCGCGCCGCAAAGGGCGCATAGAGGCCGATTTCGTAGAAATCCGTCACGCCGATCGCCATCTCCGGCGTGCCGTTCAGCGTGCCGCGATAGGGCAGGCCGCCGGGGAAGGGCGTGCCGCTGCGGGCGGCGAGCGGATAGTTCAGGTGCTGCTCCAGCGAGACCTCGCCGGACCGTGCGACCTCACCCGTATAGACCGCGATCTCATCTGTCGCCCGGGCCGCCCCGATACCGGACAATACCAGCAGCGCCGTCAGCCGCAGCAGCCTGTTCAGAACGGAAAGCCGAAGCGCAGCCGCGCCACCAAACGGTCGGAGGCTTGGGTGAGCCCATAGCCAAGGCCAATATTGACCATGCCGCGGCCGATCGGCCATTCGGCTGCGACGAAGACCTGGTGCGCTTGGCTCTTCAGGGGCTCCGGCCGCAGCGCCGGGCCAAGATCGCCATAATATTCGAGGCCGAGCGTGAGTCGCTCGGTCACCTGCCGATAGGCGCGCGCGGAGGGGGCGAGGACCGTATTGCCCTGCGGCCCGTTCACGCCGGAAAAGCCGAAGGTGCCCACCAAGGTCCATGCGCCAGACTGCCATTGCACGATCGGCCGCAACTCGCCGCTGAAGGCGCCCGTTGAAACCCGCGGTGTCAAATAGCGGAATTCGACGAGCATGCCGAAGCTCACGCCTTGTTGTGCGCCGGGCGGGGCCACAAACAGGTTACGCAGCTTCACCCCGACCGGATCGATACGGCCGCCCTGCATGGCAAAGGGCACATAGACAGCGCTTTCCCACCAGGGCTGCACGCCATAGGCCACCTCGGTACTGAGATAGACGCCCTGGTTGGTGGCGGGCCCTCCCTGCGGCGGCGGGGTGGTGCGGCCGCGCACCCCGTAATTGATGTGTTGGTCGATGCCGCCCTCGCCTGGCGCCTCGAGATCGGTGCCGTGCACCTCGAACTCGTCATAGACCGCCGGGCGCCCGGTGCCGGGCGCCAGTGCCAGCGCCAGGGCAAGACCCGCCGCGCGCCTCACGCCCCCGCGGCGGCCCCGATCACCGCCCAGGTGGTCGTGATATGGACGGCGGTGTCCACGCTGGTCTCGGCGCGCAGCAGGATTTCGCCGAACAGCATGCGCTTGCCGCGCTTGACCAAGCGCGCCTCGGCCAGCACCGGGCCGGGGCCGGCGGGGCGGAGGAAGTTGACCGTCATGGTGCTGGTGACGCTGTTGTCACGCCCGCCTTGGACCGAGAGCAGGGCCGCCCACATCGCCACATCGGCCAGCCCCATCAGCGCTGGGCCGGAGACAGTATCCCCGGGCCGCAGCAGACGCGGATCGGCCGGCAGGCGGAGCGTCGCCGCCCCTGCGGCGGCCGCCAGTACCTCGATCCGCCAGGCGGCAGCCAGGGGCACGCCCGCATGGATGATCCGCTCGATCTCGGCGATGTCCATGCGCGGGCTTTAGAGCAATATCCGTGCAGGCGGAATCACCGAAACGGGTTTCTTGCTCTCGAAAATAGAATAGTCAGGCCATCCGGGCGCAGGGGCGGCCAAGGCAAGCGCGGCGGCGCGGCTCTTGCTTAGCACCGGGGCGGCGGGGGAGAAGACCCGCATCCCCGCAAAGTGGGCAAAGGAGAGAGCGGCATGCATCGCAGGACCATGATGGCGGCGGCGGCGGGAATGCTCGCGGCGGCGCCAAGCGCCGGCCAGGCGCAGACCAAATGGGTGATGGCGAACGGGTATCCGGACGCCAATTTCCACACCGTCAACATCAAGGAATTCCTCGCCGAGATCGAGCGGGAGACCGGCGGCAAGCTCGCCGTCCAGCTGCACAGCAATGCCTCGCTCATGCCCATTCCGCAGATCAAGCGGGGGGTGCAGACCGGCCAGATCCAGATCGGCGAATTCCTGCTCGGCGCCTATGGCAATGAGGACCCGATCTTCGAGGTGGATTTCCTCCCCTTCCTGGCTGAGGACTGGAAGCAGGGCCGCATCCTGAGCCCGGCGATCGAGCCGGTGGTCCGCGCGCATCTGGAAAAGCAGGGCCTGACCGCGCTCTATTTCGTACCCTGGCCCAGCCAGGGCCTCTACACCAAGACCGAGGTGAAGACGGTCGAGGAGCTGAAGGGCGCGCGCTTCCGGGCGCAGACCCCGATCATCGCCCGGATGGCGGAACTGCTGGGCGCGACGCCGGTCACTGTGCAAGCCGCCGATATCCCGCAGGCCTTCGCCACCGGCATCGTCAACGCGATGATCACCAGCGCGCAGACCGGCGTCGACAGCTCGGCCTGGGATTACTGCAAGTACTTCACGAATCTCGGCTTCACTCTGACCCGCAACGTAGTGCTGGTGAACACCCGGGCCTTCCGGGCGCTCGATGAGCAGACTCGCAATATCATCCTGGCGGCGGCCAAGCGGGCCGAGGATCGCGGCTGGGCGGCGAGCCGTGCCTCCGAGGAGGTGATGACGGCGAAGCTGAAGGCGCAGGGCGTGGTCACGGGCAACGCCCCGGCCGAGCTGATGGCCGGCCTGCGCGCGGTCGCCCGCAAGCAGGAGGAGGAGTGGCTGGCCAAGGCCGGGCCGGAGGGCAAGGCGATGCTCGACCAGTACCGCGCGTTGCTGAAGCAGGGCTGAGGCGGCGGATCAGGCGGCCGGCTTCGGCTTCAGCAGCTTCCAGGTGGCGGTAGCGAAGGCGAGCAGCGCGCCCGCCTCGTCCCGCGCCTCGGCCTTGAGGAACCAGGTACCACCGCGGCGCAGCGATTCGCCGCGGCAGACCACGCGCCCATGCCGCGCGGCGGCCACGTATTGGATTTTCATCTCAAGCGTGGTGCCCGGTCCACCATGCTGGCGATGGATCAGATGCCCCATCGCGATATCCAGCGCGGTGGCCATCACCCCGCCATGCAGCGTGCCACGCGGATTGAACATGAACTCCTCGACCGTGAAGGCGACCTCGCAGGCCTCCCCCGGATAGCTGATCTCGAGGCCGAGCAGGCGGGCGAGGAAGAAATCGCCAAAGACCTCCTCGGTGCCCGCCTCGGCGCGCTCGAAGGCGGCGCGGGCGCGCGCGCGATCGACGCTGTGGCTGCTCATCGCGCGAGCACGAGGCCGCGATACCCCGCGGCCGCGACGGTGTCGCAATATTCGCGATAAGCCGGCGCGCCACCCTGGTATTGCAGGATGCGCCGGGTCTCGCGGCCTTCGACATTGCGGTTGATGCCGGTCATCCAGCTATCGACCAGCGTATAGAGCAACTCGCCGGCCAGTTCCTCGATATGCTTCGACCAATCCACCTCGGCCGCCGGGGTGGTCTCGAAGCGGGTGATGCCTTCTGCATCCATATGGCGCAGCAGATCGGTGACCCATTCGACGTTCTGTTCGATGCAGCGGGGGATGTTGCAGCGTGTCGAGGCATTATGCGGACCGACCAGGGTCAGCATGTTGGGAAAGCCCGCCGACATCAGGCCGAGATAGGTGAGTGTTCCTTCCCGCCACTTGTCCCGCAGCGTCAGCCCGTTCACGCCGGTAAACTCGATCCGGTCGAAGGCACCGGTCACCGCGTCGAAGCCGGTGGCGTAGATGATCATGTCGAACTCGTACTCAGCCGCGCTGGTGCGGATGCCCTTGGCGGTGATGCATTCGATCGGCGTCGCCTTCATATCGACCAGCGACACATGCGGCAGGTTATAGGCTTCGAAGTACTGGGTCTCCTGCGGGACCCGGCGCATGCCGAAGCCGTGGCATTTCGGGATCAGCATCTCCGCCGTCTTGGGGTCTTTCACCCGCGCGCGGATCTTGCGGGCGATGAAGTCGGAGAACACCGCATTCGCCTTCCGGTCGGTCAGCATGTCGCGAAAATTCGCCATCCAGATGGCGAAGCCGGGCTTGGCGTAAAGCTCCTCCCAGAACGCCTCGCGCTCCTCGGGCGTGACCTCGAAGGTGCCGCGCGGGTCGTGGCGGTGAATGTAGCAGCCGGGCGTCTGGCGCAGCAGTTCGAACATCGCCGGGTAATTGGCCTTGATCGCGGCCTGCTCGGTTGCGGTGATGGGCGCGTTGTGCAGCGGCGTCGCCCAGTTCGGCGTCCGCTGGAAGACGGTCAGCGATTTCACCAGCGGCGCGATGGTCTGGATCACCTGCACGCCGGTCGCGCCGGTGCCGATGACGGCGACGCGCTTGCCGGCGAAACTCACCTCCGCCTTTGGCCAGTTGGAGGTGTGGAAGGCTTCGCCCTGGAAATCGCCGACGCCAGGAATCCGCGGCAGGGTGGCCGCGGAAAGCGGGCCGAGCGCGGTGATCAGGAAGCGGCATTCGGCCTGCCCGCCACCTTCCAGGGTCACCGTCCAGCGCCGCCGCGCCTCGTCCCAGGTGCAGGCGGCGACCCGGCTGTTGAACTGGATGTCGCGGCGCAGGTCGAAGCGCTCGGCAACATGGTTCAGATAGCTCAGCGTCTCCGGCTGGGCGGCGAAATGCTCGCGCCAGTTCCAGTCCTGCAGCAGCCCCTCATCGAAGGCATAGGCGTAGGTGTAGCTCTCGGAATCGAAGCGGGCGCCGGGGTAGCGGTTCCAGTACCAGGTCCCGCCCAGATCCGAGCCCGTCTCGAAGACCTGCACCGAAAGGCCCAATTGGCGCAGCCGGTACAACTGGTACATCCCGGCGATGCCGGCGCCGATGACGATCGCGTCGAAGGCGCGAACCCCTGTCGCGCGGTTGCCTGCCTCGGCTACGGCACTGTCGAGCATCGAATCCTCCCCTTCGCGGCGGCCCGGCCGGTCGGCAGCGCGCCATCATTTGATCTGTGGCTGAGCAAAGCATAGCCCAGCATTGCGTCCATCCCAGCCGACAGGAAAAGTCTTGTCCAGCCTTGGTCGTACGACCGACCAAGGCTGAGAGCCTGCTCTAGGACATCGTGGCTGCCGAGGGCAGCCGCCCGAAGCACCGGCGGACGTCCAAGGGTGTCGACGCTGGGCTCCTTTGGTCAGAGACCGGCGATCGCCCGCCGATGGCCTATCTGGTCAGCCGGGCTGGCCGCGATTGCGCTTCAACGGCGCCAGATCGTAGCCGTTCCGGCGCGCGATCGAGAGCGCTTCGGCCAGATCGGCCTCGCTCATCCGCGGCGTCCGCGACAGCACCCAGAGCCAACGGCGCGACGGCTCCCCCACCACCGCCCAGCGGTAGTCGGGGGAGAGGCCGAGCACCCAATAATCGCCGTAAAAGGGCCAGAAGAAACTGACCCGCAGCCGGGCATTGCCGCTGCCCGGCACGGCATAGGCTTGCCC
>CAITYE010000315.1 GCA_903896535.1 uncultured Paracraurococcus sp. | reverse complement strand
GCCGAAGCCGATCTACGGCGATAACGGCTCGGGCATGCACGTTCACCAGTCCATCTGGAAGGGTGGCAAGCCGGTCTTCGCCGGCAATGCCTATGCCGACCTCAGCGAGACCGCGCTCTATTACATCGGCGGCATCATCAAACACGCCAAGGCGCTGAACGCCTTCACCAACCCGCTGACCAACAGCTATAAGCGGTTGATCCCGGGCTTCGAGGCCCCGGTTCTGCTGGCCTATTCGGCTCGCAACCGCTCCGCCTCCTGCCGCATCCCCTATGCGACCAACCCGAAGGCCAAGCGGGTCGAGGTCCGCTTCCCCGATCCGGGCGCGAACCCCTACCTCGCCTTCGCGGCGATGCTGATGGCCGGCCTCGACGGTATCAAGCACAAGATCCATCCGGGCGACCCGATGGACAAGGACCTTTACGACCTGCCGCCGGAGGAGCTGAAGGGCATCCCGACCGTCTGCGGCTCGCTGCGCGAAGCGCTCGGCGCGCTGGAAGCCAACCACGACTTCCTGCTGGCCGGAGATGTCTTCAGCAAGGATCAGATCGAGAGCTATATCGAGCTGAAGTGGGCCGATGTGTATCGCTTCGAGCACACGCCGCACCCGGTCGAGTTCGAGATGTACTACTCGGTCTGATCGGCCAATCGCCAACAGCAAAGACCAGGGCCGCGCCGCAAGGCGCGGCCCTTTTGCTTTGCCCACCGCGGCACAAGGGGCGCGGCGGGCCCGCGCCTATCGCACGCTGCCACTTGGCGCGGGCCGGTTCAGGATGAACAGCGTGACGGTGGCGTAGGATACCCAGATGGGCTTTTGCGCCAGATAATCCCGGCCAATGATCGCATCCGCGACGCGGATCGGCGCCGCCACATAGGGTATGACCGGGTCACGACCCCGCGCCGGACCAATCAGCACCTCGCGGAAGCGCAGCGGCGTCCCCTGCACGGTATTGCCGCTCCAATCCTTGGCCAGCCCACCCTTCGGCGCCTCCGCGACCCGGCTGCGGATGCCAAGGCGATCGATCCCTGGGTCAAGCAACAGGGTGCCGCTCGCCCCGGTGTCGATCAGGGCGAGGAGCGTCGTGCCATCCAGCGTCATGGGCGCGAAGAGCAAACCATTCGGCGCCTGCTGCAGGCGAACGCCCACTGTCGGCCCATCGAAGGGGATGATCTGCTGGCAGCCAGGGGCCACTGCATGGAAGCGGACCCGCCCCTCGAAGGGATTAAGCTCGAGGTCCTGCCCACCCAGGATACGGGCGCCGATCAACCCATCCCCGAAACCCGCCAGCGTGGTGTCGGGCGCGATCGCGACCGGGCCGGTCTGGGTTGGCAAGCCTTCGACCTCGACCCGTACATTGGGCACGACCGGGGTTTGCGACGGGCCGGACAGCGCGACATGCGTCCGGGCCGAAGCGGGGTCCACCGTCAGGCCAGCCCGCTTGGCCGCGCTGGCCGATAGCAGGCCGATCCCGGTCGCGCCGGTATCCACCAACAGCATCAGCCGCGTGCCGTTGACACTGACCGGGATGCGGATCCCGGTGCGGTCGAACTGGGCCGGGATGTCCGCTAGCAACCTGGTCGGGCAACCGCCTCTCTCCGCCGAGCTGCGCGGCGCCGGACCGGCGCAGCCGGCGAGTAGAGCAAGCCCGGCAAGGGCCCCGAGGAGGCGCCGCCTCACGGTGTGGCCGGTTGGCGCGCGACGTAGACCTTGCTCGTCGCGGGGGAAATCCAGATGCGCTGGCGCAGCAGAAAGTCATTGCCCAGTACCGCATCGCCCGCGAGCGGCACCTCGATCACCAACATCCGCGGCTCCTGCAGCAGCATGTCGCCGAGTTCGAGGCGCCGGAAGGGCACAAGGCCGAGGCGCGGCGCCCCAGGCTGGATCGGCGGCAGCTTGGCGCCGGCCCGCTCGGCGCCGGCGCGGCTCAACAGGGTCGCGTCGGACCCGCTGCTGAGAACCGCGCGCAACGCCGTTCCATCCAGCGTCACGGGCACGAGGAATTGGCCCTGCGGACCGCGCCCCAACGGCAATGCGCCGTGGGCTTCGGCAAAGGGGATCAGACGGTCGCCGCAGCCGAGCACCGCGTAAAGCCGCAACCGGCGCGCGGCGGGATCGATATCGATATCGAGGCCCTGGGTCGCAGCGAGGCCCAAAAGCCCTGCCGCCGGCGAGCCTGGCGGCAGGACGCCCTCAGGCCCGCGGATCTGCGCGAGCGCGGGCCGTGCCGGCAAGGCGCCGACCCGCAAGGCATCGACGCGAACCTGGGGCAGGCTCTGCTGCCCGATGACGAGCGGCGCGCCGGGCGGCAGTTTGAGCTGCGCCGCCGCTTGTGGCGTGAGGGTCAACTCCGCTCCCAGATCAGTGCGGAACTCCAGCTTGACCGTCTGCCCATTGACCTCCGCCGGCACGATCAGCCGCCGCAAGCCCTGCTCCAGCGGCAGATCTGCCCGCGGCGTCACCTCGCAACCCGGGGGCTGCCCCGGCACGCCCGGCGCGGCGCATCGCACGAGGCCCAGCGGCAGGAGAAACAACAAGCCGATCCGCAAGAGCAGGCGAGACATGACACCTCCGGCATCGCTCGGGCAGTCTAACATGGCCGCGGGCCGCGCGCCCATGCGCAAGGCTTGCTCGGACCTCGTCTTGCGTTATGTTATATCGTGATGGCGTTGATTCCCTCCGACCCGCTGGCGCTTTCGGCCGGTACCCCGGCACGCCTGGCATTGGCTTTTGGGCTGCTCGGCCTTTTGTGGCTGGCGGTTGCCTGGGCGCTGGCGGCATGAGCCCCGCGACCATCCGCCTTGCGGAACTAACCCTGAGCCACGCGCGGCACCCGGCGGTCCATCACCTCTCTGGCAGCTTCCTGCCGGGCAGCCTGACCGCCGTGGTTGGCCCGAACGGTGCCGGCAAATCCACCCTGTTGCGTGCCCTCGCCGGCCTGCATCCGGTGCATGAGGGGCGGATCGAAGGGGCGGCCGGACAGGTGGCCCTGCTGCCGCAGGCGGCGACGCTCGATCGGCATTTCCCGCTCAGTTGCCTGGATGTGGTGCTGTTCGGCCTATGGGCGGAAGGCGGCGCCTTTCGGGCACTGCCGCGGGATGCCGCGGCGCGGGCCCGTGCCGCATTGGCGGCAACCGGCCTCACGGGATTTGAGCGGCGGCCGGTCGGCAGCCTTTCTGCCGGGCAGTTCCAGCGCCTGCTCTTCGCCCGCTTGCTGCTGCAGAATGCGCCTGTGCTGCTGCTGGATGAGCCGTTCACCGCGCTTGATGCGCGGACCGCCGCCGATCTGCTCACGCTGATCCGCCGTTGGCATGGCGAGGGTCGGACGGTGATCGCCGTGCTACACGACCTTGACCTGGTCCGTGCCGAGTTCCCCGAGACGTTGCTACTGGCGCGCGACCCGATCGGCTGGGGGGCAACCGCTGAGGTTTTGACCGCGAGCAATCGGCTGCGGGCGCGGATGATGGCGGAAGCCTGGGACGATGCAGCCCCGCCCTGTGACGGGCGGGCCGTCGCCTGATCATCGAGTCGTTTCTCGAATTCGCCTTCCTGCGCCGGGCGCTGATCGGCTGCCTCGCGCTCTCGCTGGCCGCCCCGCCGCTCGGCGTTTTCCTCATGCTGCGGCGGATGTCGCTGACCGCCGATGTGCTCTCGCATGGCGTACTGCCCGGAGTCGCGGCGGGCTTCCTGCTGGCCGGGCTGTCACTGCCGGCGATGGCCTTCGGGGGCCTGCTGGCCGGGCTGGTGGTCGCGCTTGGCGCGGGCGCCCTGTCCCGCGCGACCGGCGGGCGGGAGGATGCCGCACTGGCCGCGCTCTATCTCGTCGCGCTGGCAGCGGGCGTGCTCCTGGTCTCGCTGCGCGGCGGACCGGCCGAGTTGACGCACATCCTGTTCGGCTCGGCGCTCGGCATCGATGACGACGCGCTGCTGCTGATGGCCGGCACGGCGAGCGTGACATTGCCCGCCCTGGCCTTCGCCTGGCGGCCCTTGGTCCTGGAATGCTTCGACCCCGACTTCGCCCGCGCCGTAGGGGCACGCGGCGGGATCTGGCATCTGGGCTTCCTGGCGCTGGTCGTGCTGAACCTGATCGCCGCCTTCCAGGCGCTGGGCACGCTGATGGCAGTGGGGCTCATGATGCTGCCGGCGATCGCCGCTCGGCATTGGGCGCGGAGCATCGGCGGCATGGTCTATGTCGCGGTGGGCCTCGCCATGCTGGCCTCGATCGGCGGGCTTCTGCTCTCGGTTCAGCTGGATGCGCCGACCGGCCCGGCAGTGGTGCTGACCGCCGGGCTGGGCTGGGCCAGCTCCGTTCTGTTCGGCCCGGTGGACGGCTTGGCCGCGCGCTGGTGGCGCCGGCCACATCTGGCGGGCTGATACCAGCGGCCAAAATCCTTTGACCGCTGGGCTAGAGCATGCTGCCTTCACATACGTTCACGCAGCCCGCTCTAGCATGTGTTGGATCGCGCGATTCAGCGCCTTCGGCGATTCCGCCTCAACGCATCGCGCTCTAGATCGCTATTTCCGCTTGATGTTCCACATCACCGGGAAGCCGAAATCGATCACCCCTTCCAATTCCGTCCGCCAGACGGCGGGCGAGGTGAACTGCCCATCCAGCGGGAAGGTGACGAACTCATAAGCCAGCTTCTGTAAATCCGCGGCCAAGGCCTTGCGCTTGGCCGGGTCGCTTTCGGCGGCGAAGGCATCCAGCACCGGGGTCATCGCCGGGTTGCAATAGCCCCATGGCTGATTGTTCGTGCAGTTGTAGCCGATCGCCACGTTGGACAGCGGGTCGGCCATGTCGAAGCCGGTGTAGATCACCGGCACAAGGTTCCAGCCACCCTTCTCGATCGGCTCCCGCGCCACCCAGCGCTGGGCGATCGAGGACCAGTCGGAGGTGGAGACCTCCAGGTTGAAGCCCGCGCGCTTCAGCAGGTCGATCACCACCAGAGCCATCGGGTTGATCAGCGCGGAATCGGCCGGCTGCAACAGCACGATCTTCTCGCCCTTGTAGCCGGCCTGTTGCAGCAGTTGCTTGGCGCGCTCGATGCTGGGGCTGCGGATGATGTCGCCTCCGGCATCGGAAGCATAAGGCGTGCCGCAGAGATAGACCGAAAGGCAAGCGGGGTTGCGCATCGCCTCCGGCAGCCCGTGGGCCGAGACCACTTCCTCACGGACCAGCGCCGCCTGGAGCGCCCGGCGCATGGCGATATTGTCGAAGGGCGGTTGGTTGAAGTTGATAGAGACGCCGCCGACGATCTGGGCGATGCCGCCTGGCTTGGCGATCACGATATTGCGGTCACGCTGGAACCTCGGCAGGTAATCGAAAGGCGCGTATTCCAGATAGTCGACCTCGCCCTGCGTCAGCGCCGCCGCACGCAGGGAAATGTCCGGCATGGTGAGGAACTCGACCCGCTCCATCAGCGCGCGCTTGCCACCCGCCAGCCCATCGGCCGGCTCATCGCGCGGCAGGTATTTCGGGTTGCGACGGAAATGGGTCCGTTCGCCCGGCACCCATTCATCCTTCAGGAAAAGATAGGGTCCGCTGCCGACCACGTCCTTCACCGCCTGGGTGGGCGGCGTCGATTCCGCGATGCGGGCGGGCATGATGAAGGGCACATGGACGGAAGGCTTGCCCAGCGCCTCGATTACGCCGCCGAAGGGCTTGGCGAGTTGGATGACGAAGCTCCGTCCATCCAGCACCTTCATCTCGCCAGTCGCGGCCATCAGCCGCCGGCCGATCGAATCCCGCTGGCCCCAGCGCTTGATGGAGGCCACCGCATCGGCCGCAGTCACCGGCGTACCGTCGTGGAATTCGAGACCGGGGCGCAGGGTGAACGTCCAGCTCAGCCGGTCCTCGCTGGTCTTCCAGCCCTCAAGCATCTGCGGTCGGAACTGGCCCTTGCTGTCCATGGCAACGAGGGTGTCGTAGACCATATAGGCGAAGTTACGCGTCACGAAACTCGGCGAGGCGATCGGGTCGAGGTTCTGCAGCCCGACATTGAGTACCAACCGCAGCGGCTTCTCCTGCGCCCCAGCCGGCATCGCCGACAGGCCGGCCGCCAACGCCATGGCGGCCATCGCAGCTTGCATCCATCCTCGCATCACGCGCTCCCCTCTATGCTTCCACCGCGGCCCAGGCCTCGGCGACCTCCGAGCCGGTCGCAAACCACACGTCCGGAAACTCCCGCATCCAGGCGATCATCTCCCGCAGCAGCGCGATCCGGCTGGGCCGGCCACTGACCTGCGGGTGCATCACCAAATTATAGAGCCCGCCCCAGCGATGGATCTCGGCGAACTCGGCCTGGAAGATTTCCTTGATATGGCTGTTGGGGAAGATCGGCCGCGGCCCCTTCATCGAGAACAGCGCATAGACCGCATCATCGAGCGACCAGTGCCAGGGCAGCTCGATCGGCCCCGGCCGGCCATCGGGCAGACGGTGGCGATAGGGGTTGATGTCATCGAGCATCGAGGAGTTGTAGAGGAAGCCGTGCTTATCGAGCAGCCGGATCAGGTTCTCGCTAGTTTCCCCGGCGGGGGAGCGGTAGCCGCGGGGCACCACGCCCAGATGGCGCTTCAGGCAATCGAGCCCGCGCTCCATCTCCTCGACCTCCTTGGCCACATCGTCGAGGGCGATCCATTCGTGCGAATAGCTGTGATGGCCGATCTCGTGGCCTTCTCGCAGGATCATCTCGCAGCGGCCGGTATGGTTCTCGGCGGTCCAGCCGGGGATGAAGAAGGTCGCCTTCAGCTCCGCATCCGACAGGGTCTCCAGAATCTTCGGCACGCCAACCTTGGCGCCATACTTGCCCTGGCTGAGGATACCGGGGCGGCGATGGTTTTCCGGATCGCGCGCCATCCACAGCGTCTCGGCGTCGAAGTCGAAGGTCAGCATCACCGCGATGCGTGCGCCGTTCGGCCAGCGCACGCGCATATCGTGCTTCAACGGCTCTCCTCCCCTGGCTTGGGGGGATGCCGGCCGGTGACGAAACCGCCATCGACGGCGACCACCTCGCCGGTGACGAAGCTCGCCTCCGCCGAGGCGAGGAAGGCGATGACGGCGGCGACTTCCTCCGGCCGGCCAGCGCGGCGGAGCGGTGCCGGCTCCAGGATGGCGCGGCGGTAGTAGTCGTCCTCCAGGTACTGCTCGGTCATATTGGTCTCGATCACGCCCGGCGCGACGGCATTCACCCGGATGCCGCGCGGTCCGTATTCCGCGGCGAGCTGGCGGGTGAACTGTGCAACGCCCGCCTTGGCCACGGCGTAAGGCGTGGTCCCCGCCACCCCCGCAATCCCGAAGGTCGAGGCGACATTGACGATCGCCCCACCCGGGCGCGGCAGATGCGGCAGGATGGCGCGCGTCACCCGCACCGGCGCCGCGAGATTGATCGCCAGGAAGCGGTCGAGCAGCGCATCATCGGTCTCGGCGATGGGCCGGGAGCCGCCGATACCGGCGATATTGGCCAGGATATCGACCCGGCCGAAGGCCTTCAGCACCGCCGCCGCAAGCGCCTCCCCAGCCCCCGGCGCGGCGATGTCCTGCACCAGCGCCGGCATGCCAAGCGCAGCCGCTGTCTCCTGCACCTGGGGCAGGATATCGGCCAGCAGCACCCGGGCGCCGTCTGCGACCAACCGGGCGGCGGTGGCGGCGCCGATCCCGCGCGCCGCGCCAGTGACGATGGCAACCTCATCCTGGAACCTAGGCAAGGCGACCTCCATCAACTGGCAGGGCGACGCCGGTGACGAAGCCCGCCTCATCGGACAGCAGAAACAGAACGGCCGCGGCCACCTCATCGGGTACGCCGAACCGGCCCAGGGGATGCCTTGCCCGGTAGGCCGCGGCGCGGGCGGCCTGGGCCATCGCATCGCCGGCCTGGGCGAAGGTGTCGGCGAGCATTGCCGTCTCGATGGACCCCGGGCAGACACAATTTACCCTGATGCCTTCCCCCGCATGGGCCAGTGCGAGGCTTTTGGTCAGCATAACGACCGCCCCCTTGCTGGCCGAATAGGCCGGCAGGGTCGGTGATCCGGCCAGCCCGGCGGTCGAGGCGAACAGGACGATCCGCCCTGCCCCAGAGCGCCGCAAGGCCGGCAGGAAGGCCCGTACGGTCAGCCAGCTGCCCTTCACATTCACCGCAAAGAGCCGGTCCCACTCCACCTCGGTTACGGCATCGAGCGGCTTGGCCGGCCCCAGCTGCCCGGCCGCAGTGACCAGGAGCGAGACCGGTCCGAGTTCATCGGCCATCTCGGCAGCCCGGGCGAGCGCCCCGGCATCGGTGACGTCGCCGACGCATATCCGGCTGCCTGGTGCCAGCTCGGCTGTCTCGGCCAAGCCCTTGGCGTCGCGGTCGAGCAACAGAACCCGGGCGCCCTCGGCGGCCAAACCCCGTGCGGTTGCCTGGCCGAGGCCAGAACCCGCCCCGGTTACCACCGCCACCCGTCCCAGGAACCGCTCCGCCATCCGCCGACCCTCGCGCTGGCGATCCTGGGGCGCCCTGCGGCCGTCGGCAAGCGGGGATGCCGTTGCCAGGAAACCTCAGGGCTTCTAGTTTCCGCGCGCCAGCGCTGGGATCGCGCGGCGCCGCGCGGCGCCCACCCTCGGCCGGCGCACAAGGGGGAATTCACAGGATGGCCTTATCGTTGTTGCTCGTGATCCTGCTGGGGGCGACCTCGATCGCCTATGGCGTGATCACGGCCAAGCAGGTGATGGCGCTCGATGCCGGCACCGCGCGCATGCAGGAAATCGCCCAGGCGGTGCAGGAAGGCGCCTCCGCCTATCTGAAGCGGCAGTACCTGACGATCGGCATCGTCGGCGTCGTGCTGTTCTTCCTGGTGGCGGCGACGCTTGGCCTTTCAGTGGCGCTCGGCTTCCTGGTCGGTGCCGTGCTCTCGGGCCTCGCCGGCTTTATCGGCATGAATGTGTCGGTCCGCGCCAATGTCCGCACCGCCCAGGCCAGCGCGCAGTCGCTGGCTGCCGGCCTCGAGGTGGCCTTCAAGTCGGGTGCGATCACCGGCATGCTGGTCGCCGGCTTAGCGCTGCTTGGCGTGGCCATTTATTTCTTCATCCTGGTCGTCATCGGCGGGTACGCGCCCAATAGCCGCACCGTGATCGACAGCCTGGTCGCCCTCGGCTTCGGCGCTTCGCTGATCTCGATCTTCGCCCGCCTCGGCGGCGGTATCTTCACCAAGGGTGCGGATGTCGGTGGCGACATGGTCGGCAAGGTGGAAGCCGGCATCCCCGAGGATGACCCCCGCAACCCTGCGACGATCGCGGATAATGTGGGCGACAATGTCGGCGACTGCGCCGGCATGGCGGCCGACCTGTTCGAGACCTACGCGGTGACCATGGTGGCCACCATGGTGCTGGCGGCAATCGCCTTCCCAGCCGACAAGCTGGCGCTAGGCATGCTCTATCCGCTGGCGATCGGCGCTGTCTGCGTCATCACCTCGATCATCGGCACTTATTTCGTGAAGCTGCCGGCCAATAACTCGATCATGGGTGCGATGTACCGCGGCTTCATCGTCACGGGCATCCTCTCGCTCATTGTCCTGCTGCCGCTGACCTATCTGGTGTTTGGCTCCGGCGCCATCACCGTGGCGGGAGCCACCTTCAACGCCCTCTCGCTGTTCTTTTGCGGTGTGGTGGGTCTGGCGGTCACTGGGATGATCATCGTGGTCACCGAATACTACACCAGCACCAATTACCGCCCGGTGCAGGCCATCGCCGAAAGCTCGGTCACCGGGCACGGCACCAATGTGATCCGCGGCCTCGCCGTGTCGATGGAAAGCACCGCCCTGCCGGCGCTGATCATCATCTTCGGCGTGCTGGTCACCTATAACCTCGCCGGCCTCTACGGGATCGCCATTGCGGTCACGAGCATGCTGGCGCTGGCTGGCTTCGTGGTCGCGCTCGATGCCTTCGGTCCGGTCACCGACAATGCCGGCGGCATCGCCGAGATGGCCGGCCTGCCGAAGGAAATCCGGGTCACGACGGATGCCCTGGATGCGGTCGGCAACACCACCAAGGCGGTGACCAAGGGCTATGCGATCGGCTCGGCGGGCCTCGGCGCGCTGGTGCTTTTTGCTGCCTATACGCAGGACCTTGCCTACTTCTCGCAGAACGTGGCGACCTACCCCTACTTCAAGGGCGTCGGTACGCTGACCTTCAGCTTGTCTTCGCCCTATGTGGTGATGGGGCTGCTGTTCGGCGGCGCCCTGCCCTTCCTGTTCGGCGGCATGGCGATGACCGCGGTCGGCCGCGCGGCGATGAGCGTGGTTGAGGAAGTCCGGCGCCAGTTCAAGGAAAAGCCGGGCATCATGGAAGGGCGCGACCGGCCCGATTACGGCCGGGCGGTCGATATCCTGACCAAGGCGGCGATCCGGGAGATGATCATCCCTTCGCTGCTGCCCGTGCTCTCACCGCTGGTCTGCTATTTCGGTATCCAGGCGATCGCCGGCAAGGCCGCGGGCTTTGAGGCACTTGGCGCCATGCTGCTGGGCGTCATCGTCACCGGCTTCTACGTCGCGGTCTCCATGACCACCGGCGGCGGCGCCTGGGACAATGCCAAGAAGTATATCGAGGAAGGCCACCATGGCGGCAAGGGGTCGGAGGCGCACAAGGCCGCCGTCACCGGCGACACCGTGGGCGACCCCTACAAGGACACCGCCGGCCCGGCGGTGAACCCGATGATCAAGATCACCAACATCGTGGCGCTGCTGCTGCTGGCGATCCTGGCCCATAGCGGCTGAACCGGTCAGGGGGGGAGCTTAGGCTTCCCCCCAGATTACCGAACGCTGTCCCGCGCTCGGCCTTGTCATCGTTTCGTCATTTAAATGTCACGCCTCCGTGCGCGAGGCTTTGGCCTCCGCACCGTATTAGCAGGCTTGCCGGAATATGCGCCGGGGCTGCTATGCTGAGGAGTGCCCCGCCACCATGCCGAATGCCTTTCGCGCCGCCCTTGTCGGTGTTGCTGTCGCTTGCGTCAGCCAACCAGCAACCGCTTTCACTCTGCTTGCCACAGGCACGCTGAACGGCTCCTCCGCTGGCCTCAACGCCGATTTGTCGGGCCTGACAGGGACTCTTGAAGATGGCAGCGCGAAAAACCTGCTCGGCGGCCTCGGTTCCGGTCTGACCTGGGACGGCGGCATGAACTTCTTGGCCGTGCCCGATCGCGGCCCGAATGCCAGCACCTACAGCGCAGCCGTGGACAATACGACGTCCTATATCCCGCGCGTCCAATCCATTAGCATGCAACTGACGCCAAACGCGCCAGGCAGCGCACAGCCCTTCACCCTGCTGCCGACGCTGAACGCGACCACGTTGCTCTACAGCGCGACCGCGCTGAACTACGGCAGCGGCATCGGACTTGGTCCGAGCGGCACCAATCTGCCTGCTGGCAATGCGGTGAATACAATCGCTGGGGTCTTTTTCTTCTCTGGCCGGTCCGACAATTACGGCAGCGGCAACTCCGGCAATGGGGCGAATGCCCGCTTCGATCCGGAAGGCATCCGCGTCTCCAATGACGGCACGAAGGTCTATATCTCGGACGAATACGGGCCCTATGTCCGCGAGTTCGATCGCGCTACCGGTCTGTTGCTCCGTACCTTCACCATGCCCACCGCCTTCGACGTCACGAACCAAAGCCCGGTCGGCGCTACCGAGATCAGCGGCAACACGTTCGGGCGGACGGCCAATAAAGGTATGGAAGGCCTTGCCATCACGCCGGACGGCAAGACCCTTGTCGGCATGCTGCAAGCCTCGACGCTCCAGGACGCCGCGCTGGGCGGGGCCGCGGCGAAGGTCCTGCGCATCGTCACGATCGATATCGCCAGCGGCAACGTCACCGGCCAATTCGCCTATAACCTGACGACCGGTTCGGGCGTCAGTGAGTTGGTTGCGCTGAACGCGACCGAATTCCTGGTCGATGAGCGGGACGGCAAGGGCCTCGGGGATGGGACGAGCGCGCAAATCAAGCAGGTCTTCAAGATCAGCCTGGCCGGGGCAACCGACGTGACCAACATGACCGGCACGCAGGCCGCGACCAATGCGGTCTCCAAGACCTTGTTCCTCGATCTCGTGAACCTGCTGAACGGGGCGCCCAACTCGATCCCAAAATCGCAGATCCCGGCGAAGATCGAAGGCATGGCCATTGGCCAGGATGTTTTGGTCAACAGTGTGCTGACCCATACGCTGTGGATCGCGAACGACAATGATTTTGTCAGTGGTACTGCGGGGCCGAACCGGATCTATGTGGTGGGCTTCATCGATGCCGAATTGGGCGGTAGCACCCTGGTGCAGCAGGCCATCCCGCTGCCCGCATCGGCAGCCCTATTCGGCAGCGGCCTGCTGGGCCTCCTCGGCGTGCGGTTTCGCCGCCGGTAATCGAAAGTCGCCGAAGCTTTGTATTGTGCGCAGTTATCTTCGGCAGGGCTTGGCTTGGAATATTGGGGGGCGCCGTATCGGGCGCCTCTCGGGGCGAGGAGCCCCGTTCGAAGGGCCTCAGTCCAGCCAACAAAACACTAGAGCGCGATGCGTTGAGGCGGAATCGCCGAAGGCGCCGAATCGCGCGATCCAACCCATGCTAGAGCGGGCTGCGTGAACGTATGTGAACGCAGCATGCTCTAACCCTGGCGCGCCTATGTCGAGGAAGCGCGCAGCTGGGTCTCGATGACCATGCGTTCGTGACCGTCGCGGATATGCTTGATGCGGTATTCCCGCCCTGCGGCGGCGCCAGGCAGCAGGCGCAAAACAGTGTAGGGACCAGCCTGGGGGCGTAAATCACGGTGGCCCTCAACGAGTTCCACTTCCTGACCCAACGCGAAGCAATGTGCGGCCATCAGCCCCTCCACCCGGTTGGGATACTGGCGGGCTGGACGAAAAGCCGGCGCCCAGGCGCCTGCGAAGATAGGGGGGCGCCGCCGGCCTTGGCCGGACCGCGCCCCACCCGGATTAATCGAGCTTTAGGTTAGCAGCGGCAAGCTTGCCCTGCTGGCCGCGCTGAACCTCGAAGCTCAGCTTCTGGCCCTCTTTCAGATCCTGCAGGCCGGAGCGCTGCACTTCTGAAATGTGGACGAAGACATCAGCGCTGCCATCGCTCGGCTGAATGAAGCCGAAGCCCTTGGTGGCATTGAACCATTTGACGGTTCCGTTGGACATGGAAAGGCCGTTCCGATCATGCGTGAATGCCGAGCCGCAACATACGGCACGGGCCAGACTGCCTTTATGGGACGGGTTCCGGGCTCGGAAGTCCTAGATGGACTGACGAAAACGGCCGAACCAGACGGTTTGACATACTGCACATGGGCGCTACGCCATCCGATTGCAACAACGAATGCCGAAAACTTCCTCAGCGTGATCGCAGGCGCGCCGGAATCGGCAGCCCCAAGCGCTGCGGCACATGCCACACTTCACGCACCCGCCGTGTCGCGACGAAGCCTGCCGCCAGATAATTCGGCAAGGCGCGAGGATGATCGGCCGTGCAGGTGTTCACGGTGACGCCCTGGCGCGTATCGGCCCAGGCGGCATCAACCGCATGGCGCAGCAGCGCCCGCCCCAGCCCGCGCCCGATCGCATGCGGGAGCAAGCCGAAATAGGCAAGGTTGACCAGCGGGCGGTTCCGCCGGTCCAGTTCGTAAAAGCCCGCAGGTTGCCCCGCCTGATACAGCACATGCACGCTGATCGCCGTATCGGTCAGGATACCGGCGAGTTCGGCATCGCTCAGCATCCGTCGCAACCACCACACATAGTCCTCGCCGACGGTATGATAGAGATACCGATAGAAGCCGACCGTGCAGTTCCGCGCTTCCTCCACCCGTGCATCGGGGGGCAGCGGCGGCGCCGGATCGCGCGGCGGGCATTCCATCCGCAGAAAGGTCACATCGACCGCAACCGGGATCGCCGGCTCGGTCGCTTCGGTGCGCCCGAAGCGCATCAGTTATCGAGGAAGGAGCGAAGCTTGCGCGAACGGCTCGGATGCTTGAGCTTGCGCAACGCCTTGGCTTCGATCTGGCGAATGCGTTCCCGTGTCACGTTGAACTGCTGGCCGACCTCCTCCAGCGTATGATCCGTGTTCATGCCGATGCCGAAGCGCATGCGCAGAACCCGCTCCTCGCGCGGGGTCAGCGAGGACAACACCCGGGTCGTCGCCTCCCGCAGGTTCGACTGGATCGCCGCATCCAGCGGAATGATCGCCGCCTTGTCTTCGATGAAGTCGCCGAGATGGCTGTCCTCCTCATCGCCGATCGGCGTCTCCAGGCTGATCGGCTCCTTGGCGATCTTGAGCACCTTGCGCACTTTATCGAGCGGCATGCCCAGTTTATCGGCCAGTTCCTCGGGCTGTGGTTCGCGGCCGATCTCGTGCAGCATCTGCCGCGAGGTCCGCTGCAGCTTGTTGATCGTCTCGATCATGTGCACGGGGATACGAATGGTCCGCGCCTGATCGGCAATGGAGCGGGTGATCGCCTGACGGATCCACCAGGTGGCGTAGGTCGAGAACTTGTAGCCGCGGCGATACTCGAACTTGTCCACCGCTTTCATCAGGCCGATGTTCCCTTCCTGGATCAGGTCGAGGAACTGTAGGCCGCGATTAGTGTATTTCTTGGCGATAGAGATGACGAGGCGGAGATTGGCTTCGATCATCTCCTTCTTCGCCTGGCTCATGTCGCGCTCGCCGCGCGAGACGGTGGCATAGACGCGGCGGAACTCGACAATCGGTAGGCCGGTTTCATTGGCTATGGTCGACATATGCGACCGCACCCGCTCAACCTCGCTGCGGCTGCGGTCGAGAAAACCCTTCCAGGACTTGCCGGGCAGCGTCTCCAACTGCTCGAACCAAGCGGGGTCAAGCTCATGGCCGCGCCAGTGGCCGAGGAATTCGTCGCGCTTCACCTTGGCACTCTCAGCCATCCGCAGCACCTGGCCTTCCAGCGCGGTCAGCTTCCGGTTGATCTGCTTCAGCTGATCGACCAACTCCTCGATCCGGTTGTTATGGAGCTGCACCTTCTCGACCAGCGCGACCAGCTCGTCGCGGGTCTTCTCATAGGTCTTCTCGGATCGACCGACGAGACCCTCGCCCGCCGTATAGGCCTCCATCCGCTTGGTCTGCATCTTCTGCAGACGGCCATAAGTCTGCTCGATGGCCTCGAACGCGGCGAGCGCCTCGGGCTTCAGTTTTTCCTCAAGCGCCGATAGCGAAAGGCCGAGCCCCTCGCCCTCCTCGCCTTCTTCGAATTCCTCGTTCGGATCGGGCACGGCTTCCGGATTATCGCCGGCGTTGGTCGCCTCAAGATCGATGACGTCACGCAACAGCATGCGGCCTTCCTTGACCGCCTCGTGCCAGGCGACAATCGCACGAAAGGTTTGCGGGCTCTCACAGAGGCCACCGATCATCTGGTCGCGGCCGGCCTCAATGCGCTTGGCGATGGCGATCTCGCCCTCGCGGGACAGCAACTCGACGGAGCCCATCTCACGCAAATACATGCGCACGGGATCGTCGGTCCGGCCGAGCGATTCCTCTTCAACGTTGCTGGCGCTTTCTTCTTTTTCCTCCTCGTCGCCGCCATTGGCGCGCGCCGGCGGCGTATCACCATCCTCACTGTCCTCACCCTCAACCAAGGCAATACCAAGGGAGGAAAACTGCGCGAGGGTGTCTTCGATGATCTCGGTGCTGAAGTGCTCCTGCGGCAGCGCGGCGGCGACCTCGTCATGGGTGACGTAGCCACGTTCCTTGCCGCGCTGAATCAGCTTCTTGACCGCTGCGCTGGTGGCATCGAGCATGACACTTTCCACGACCTCGTCGCGGGCTTCGATCGTCTCGGTGCTGCCAGCAGTCTTGCTCGCCATGCCGTCCGCTCCATCGTCGCAAAGCGTTTGCTGCTGGGGCCGGACCGCCCCGCCGCCACCCTGTTATTGGTGTTGTTGCGTGCCGGACGCATCAGCGCCAGCCCCCCGGCCACCTTCGCGCAACTCGACGATCGCCTCAGACAGCCGGATCAGGCGTTGCTGGGCGACGGGGTCGTTGGTTTCGATCAATTGTCGTTCAGCTTCAGCCCGGTCGCGCTGCAGCGCTGCCTCGCCCCGCAGCAAGCCGAAGAAATGCCACCAGCCATCCAGCACCTCCACCGGCAAGGCCTCGGGCGCCGCCGAGCGGGCGAGGCCCGCCGGGTGCAGCGCCCAGGTCATGGCGTCATGCAAGCCAGTGCTTTCGAGGTGACGCGCCAAATCGGCGGAGTCAAGGCGCGGCGCCGCGGCCAGCCAGGCCAGCAAGGCAGCGCGTAAGGCGGTTGGCGCACCGTCCGGCAATTCGAGGTCGGCAAGACATTCCTCGACATCGGGTAAGGCCGCGGGATGGCGGAGCAATATGGCGATCAGGTTACGCGCTCTCTCACGCGGCACATGCGCCTCATCGATCGGGGGCCGAGCCAGACGCGGCGCGGCCTGCGGCCGACCACCGCGACCAGCGAAGAAGCGATCCAGCAGCGCGCGACGGTATTCGCCGGCCAGCGCCTTATCGGGGATCGCGCTCGTCGCCTCCTCCAGCCGCCGTCGCAAGGCGGCCCGCTGTTCCGGCGTCGCCGCCGGCCGCCCCGCGGTCAACAAATCGTAAAGGATTGCCGAGAGCGGCCGTGCGGCATCGAGCACTGCCTGGAACGCTGCCGCGCCGCCTTTGGCGATCAGCGTGTCGGGATCCTCGCCGCCGGAAAGCAGGGCGATGCGTAGGCTGCGCTCGGTCGAGATCAGCGGCAGCGCCAGTTCGACCGCACGCACCGCAGCGCGCTGGCCCGCGGCATCGCCGTCGAAGCACAGCACAGGCTCTGGCGAGAGCCGCCAGACCAATTCCAATTGTTCGGCAGTGAGCGCGGTGCCGAGCGGTGCGACAGCGCCAGTGAACCCAGCCTGATGCAGCGCGATCACATCCATGTAACCCTCGACGACGAGGCAGGCAGCACCGCGAAAGCACCCCTCCCGCGCTGCATCGAGGCCATAGAGGGCTTGCCGCTTCCGAAAGAGCTCGGTCTCCGGCCCGTTCAGGTATTTCGGTTGCCCATCGCCCAGAATGCGGCCGCCAAAGGAGATCGCGCGCCCACGCCGATCGCGGATCGGGAACATCACCCGGCCGTAGAAGAGGTCGACGGTCCCGGCCGCGGGGTCGTCGGGGTCGCGGTATTTCATCAGCCCGGCGGCGACGAGTTGCGCCGGCTCGATGCCCTCCGCCTTGAGATCGGCGGCCAGCGCACCCCGCCCCTCGCCGGACCAGCCCAGGCCGAAGCGGCCGATGCTCTCCTCACTCAGGCCACGGCGGCGCAGATAGTCGAGCCCCACCCGCCCCTCGGGCAGGCGCAGCCGGCGCTCGAAGGCCGCGGCGGCAGCGGCCAGGACGCCATGCAGGTCGCGCGCCCGCGCCTCCCGCGCCGCCTGCTGCGGCGTCGCCTTCGGCACGGTGAGACCCGCTTCCCCGGCCAGCCGCTCAACCGCCTCGGTGAAGCTGGCCCCCTCAGCGCGCATCAGGAAGCTGATGGCATCGCCATGGGCAGCGCAGCCGAAGCAGTGGAAATGGTCTTCGTAGACGTAGAAGCTCGGCGTCTTCTCGTTGTGGAAGGGGCAGCACCCCTTCCAGTTGCGTCCATTACGAAGCAACCGCGTCTTCCGCCCGATCAGCGCCGGCAGCGGCGTACGGACGCGCAACTCATCGAGAAAGGCGGGGGGCAGGGCCATGCCGGGCGAGTGTAGCGGCCCGCCCGGCCCCCGCCAGCGGCGTTACCCGCCGAGTGCCGCCTTCACCATCGGCCCGGCCTTGGCCATGTCGAGGCTTGCCGCGTGCTTCGCCTTCAGCACCGCCATGACCTTACCCATCTCCTTGATCGACGCGGCCCCGCTCTCGGCGATCGCCGCGGCAACGGCGGCCTGCATGGCGGTCTCATCAAGCTGCTGGGGGAGGAAGCCTTCGATCACCGCGATCTCCGCTTCTTCCTTCGCCGCCAATTCCTCTCGCCCGCCCTGCCGATAGAGTTCGACGGATTCGCGGCGGCTTTTCGTCATGCCACGCAGCATGGCGACGATCTGCTCATCCGGCACCTGGGTGACGCCAGACGGGCGGGCAGCGATGTCGGTGTCCTTCAGCTTCGCGGTGATCATCCGCAAGGTGGAGACGCGCACCGCCGCCTTGGCAAGCATCGCCTCCTTCAGAGAGGTGGTGAAACGGGCGCGGAGATCGTCGGCCATGGCTGCCCTTTCGGCGATCAAGATCAATCGTGGCTCTAGCATGCGCTTGCCCCAACGCTAGCCTGGGAAGTAATTTCCCAACACAGTGAATTCCCTTTGCCTGGGAAACCGCTTCCCGCCATACTACCGCAATGGCCAGTGTCGAGGATATCATCCGCCAGCTCGGCGGTCCGGAAAGCGCCGCCCAACGGTGCGGCATCGGGACCGAGGCGGTCCGGAAATGGCGGCAAGCCCGGGCCATTCCCGCCCGCCATTGGCCCGCCATCCTGGCCACCACCGGCCTATCCCTGGCCGACCTGCCTGGCGGCCCCGAAGCCCCCGCCCCTTCGCCGGAGACCGCCATGCCCGCCGATTCGACCGTGCCCGAAGGCGCGAACGCCTGCCTCGTGCTCGGCGATGGGACTTTGCTTTGGGGCCGCGGCTTTGGCGCGCCGACGCCGCCCGAGGGATCGGCGCCGGCCGAGGTCTGCTTCAACACCGGCATGACCGGCTATCAGGAAACGCTGACCGACCCCTCCTATGCCGGGCAGATCATCACCTTCACCTTTCCCCATATCGGCAATGTCGGCACCAACCACGAGGATCTGGAGGCGCTGACGCCGGCAGCCCGGGGGCTGATCGTCAAGCAGGACATCACCGAGCCGGCGAGTTGGCGCGCCGAGCGGCATCTCGACGACTGGCTGCGCGGCCATGGCCTGCCGGGGATCGCCGGGATCGACACCCGCGCGCTGACCATCCGCATCCGCGACGGTGGCGCCCCCAACGGGGTGATCGCCTATCCCGCCGATGGGCGTTTCGACATCGCCGCGCTGCGCGCCCGCGCCGCGGCCTGGGGCGGGCTGGAGGGCCTCGATCTGGCGGCGGAGGTCAGCTGCCGCCAAGCCTACAGCTGGGACGAGGCCTGCTGGGCCTGGCCCGATGGCTTCGCCCGGCAGACCGCGCCGAAGCACAAGGTGGTGGCGATCGATTACGGGGCCAAGCGCAACATCTTGCGCTGCCTGGCCAGCGCCGGTCTCGCAGTGACCGTGCTGCCCGCCACCGCGACCGCCGAGGACATCCTGGCCCAGCGGCCGGATGGGGTTTTCCTCTCCAACGGCCCCGGCGATCCGGCCGCAACCGGCATCTATGCGGTGCCGGCGATCGCGGGCGTGCTGGCCGCCGGCGTGCCGATCTTCGGCATCTGCCTCGGCCATCAGCTGCTCGGCCTCGCGCTGGGCGGGCGGACCTACAAGTTGGCGCGGGGTCATCGCGGCGCCAACCAGCCGGTCAAGGACCTCGCCACCGGGAAGGTCGAGATCACCAGCCAGAACCACGGCTTCGCGGTCGATCCGGCGAGCCTGCCGGCCAATGTCCGGGTAACCCATATCTCGCTCTTCGATGGCTCGAACGAAGGGCTGATGGCGACCGACCGGCCCGCCTTCTCCGTGCAGTACCACCCGGAAGCGAGCCCGGGCCCGAGCGACAGCCACTATCTTTTCGACCGCTTCGTCGCGCTGATCGAGGCGCATAAGGGAGGCGCGTGAGATGCGCGACGCCAGCATGTTCGACCTGACCGGCCGGGTTGCCCTGGTGACGGGGGGCAATGGCGGCATCGGCCTTGGCTGCGCCCGTGGGCTGGCGAAGGCGGGCGCGCGGGTGATGCTCGCCGGGCGCAACGCGGCCAAGAATACCGAAGCGGTCGCGGCCTTGGCCGCACTCGGCGCCGAGGCCGATAGCGTGATCGCCGACGTGACCGAGGAAGCCAGCGTCACCGCCATGGTGGCGCGCACCGTCGCCCGCTTCGGCGGGCTCGACATCCTCGTGAACAATGCCGGCATCAATATCCGCAACCGACCAGAGGTCTACGACATCGCCGATTGGCACCGGGTGATCGCGACCAACCTGACCAGCACCATGCTGGCCAGCAAGGCGGCGCATCCGCATCTGAAGGCCGGCGGCCGTGGTCGGGTGATCACCAACGGGTCCATGCTCTCGATCTTTGGCCTGCCCTTCCATGCCGCCTATGGCGCATCGAAAGGCGGCGTCGTGCAACTGACCCGCAGCCTCGCGGTCGCCTGGGGTGGGGATGGCATCACGGTGAACTGCCTGCTGCCGGGCTGGATCGACACCGAACTGACGCGCCGGGCGCGCACCGACATGCCCCAGCTGAACGACAATGTGCTGTCCCGCACGCCGAAGGGGCGTTGGGGGGAGCCTGCGGATTTCGAAGGCATCGCCGCCTTCCTGGCGAGCGACGCGGCGGCCTTCATCACCGGCGTGGCGCTGCCGGTGGATGGCGGGTTCTCGGTGCAGGGGTAGCGCTTGCCCGCCGCATCCACCCTCCTCGTCTTTGCCGCCCTCTCCCTCGGCCTGGCGATCACGCCGGGGCCGAACATGCTCTACCTCGTCTCGCGCGCGCTCGCGCAGGGGACGGGGGCCGGCATGGTCTCGCTGGTGGGCTGCCAGACGGGCTCAATGGCGATCATGCTGGCGGCGGCGGCCGGTATCACTGCGGCACTGCTCGCCATCCCCTATGCCTGGGACGTGCTGCGCGTGGGCGGGGCGGCCTATCTCGCCTGGCTCGCCTTCCAATGCCTCCGCCCGGACGGCCAGCCGCTTTTTGCACCCCGCACCATGGCGCGGGAGCCAAGCGCCCGCCTGTTCGGCCTCGGCTTTCTCACCGCTGCACTGAACCCCAAGGTGGCACTGTTCTACATGGCCGTGCTGCCGCCCTTCATCGACCCGGCGCGCGGTGCGCCCTTCCTCCAGGCGACGATCCTCGGCGCCATCCAGATCGCCATCTGTACCGCCTTCGACGCGCTGCTGGTCTGGGGCGCTGCCGGCACGGCCCGCTTCCTCGGCAGCCATCCGGCCTGGCTGGCGGCGCAGCGCTGGGTGCTCGGCGGCGCGCTCGGGCTGCTCGCGCTCAAGCTCGCGACGACGCGGCCGGCATGACCGCGCTGCTGATTGCCTTGCTGGCCCTGTCCTGGACCGGACTCTCGCTCGCCATCCTGGCCATGGCCTTCCGCCGCATCCTGTCACCGCGGCAAGCGGCTTGGCGGGCTTT
>CAITYE010000314.1 GCA_903896535.1 uncultured Paracraurococcus sp. | reverse complement strand
GATCGCCCGCTTCGACGGCACGCATCTGGAAAAGGTGATCTGGGAGGCGATCGAGGCAAAGCGGTAGCGGGCGCCGTTGGCTTCAGAAGCGCCAGCCCGTGCGCAGCATGGGGCCGAGGCCGAATTGGCGGAAGCGGGCCTCATAGATATTGGAATGCTGCCGGCTGAAGAAGACCTGGAAATCCACCAGCGGCGTGCCCAGCGCCCGCGCCAGACCACTGCCGGGGTGCGGCAGCCAGCCATCCGGCGGCTGGTATTCCAGCGTCAGGACCGGAGTCGCCAATTGATCCCGCCGCTCGCGGTCCAGGAATCGCTCGAACCAGCGATAGGTCAGGTCGGCCTGGGCGGCGAAGGACCATTGCGGGGTCATCTGCCAGTTGACCGAAGGATTGGCGAAGGCCGCGACGGAGGCCGGGCCGCCATCGCGGAACCGCCGGCTGCCGGAGATCTCGATCCCCAGCGTCACCACCGCGGCGTCACGGGTATCGCTCGCCGCCGCCACCCGCCGGAGCCCCGGGCCGAAATCGAGATAGCGCGCGACACCGAGGCCGAGGTCGTTCCAGGTATCCACCCGCTGCGCGAAGAATTGGGAGAAGATCAGGTTCGGCTGCCAATAGGCGAAGGGCTGCCATTGCTGGTCGTTCCGCCCGCTTTCGTACTGCGCCCGCAGCCGGCCGAGGATCATGTCCGCATTGGCGCCGTTATCGCTGCGGCGGGTGAACTGGTCGGCATTGACGTCGAGCAGCGCGGAGATGCGCACCGGCGCCTCCAGCCGCTGCGACCAGGTCAGCCGCGCCTCCGGGTTCACCTCGAAGGAGGGTTTGCCCGACAGCGACTGGTCGGGATCGGTGTTGTAGAAGAAGGGCAGGATCAGGTCGAAGGCGAAGGGCAGCGGCCGCGCCTCCTCCTTCACCCCCGGCGGGGCGACCACCTGCGTTGTCGGCAGCAGCGAATCGATGCGGGAGATGCGGGTCGAGACATTATGCGTCCGCGCCGCGCGGGTACGGAGGGAGGTCGCCTCCGCCGCGGTGACATGGCCGCAGAGCAGCGCGGCCCCCAGCAGCCATGCCGTGCGCACGGCCATGCCCCGGGTGGCGCCCGCTACTCGGCGGCGGCGAAGAAGCGGTTCTTCAGCGCCTTCTGGTTCTCGTAGATCGAGCCCTGCTTGGCCGCCGGCGGCAGCGGCAGGCGGACCGGCACATCGGCCAGCCGTGGGGCCAGGCTGGGCGCGCCCGCCACCAGCAGTGCATCGAAAGCGGCGATCCCCCCGGGGAAGCCCAGCAGCGGCCAGGCATCGGCGGCGCGGTACTGGAACAGCAGCAGCCGGCGTTCCTTATTCGAGAGATTGGGCGCCGAGCCATGCACCGCGCGGACATGGTGGATGGTGATGCTGCCGGCGCGCCCGGTCAGCGGCACCGCCGCGGCATAATCGCAATCCCGGTTCGCCGGATTCATCGCGCCGCAGAAGGCGCCGTCGGCATGATGGTCGAAGACCGGGCCCTTATGGCTGCCGGGGACGATCAACAGCGGGCCATTCGCCAGCTCCATATCGTCCATCATCACGCCGACGGCGGCGAGGTCGTCATTGGTATGCGGGTAGAAGGCCCAGTCCTGGTGCCATTCCACCGCCGCGCCGAAGCCGGCCGACTTCATGTTCAGCTTGGCCGTATCGAAGCGCACGCCGGCGGGCCAGAGTGCATGCAGCAGCGCCGCGATACGCGGGTGCCGCACCAGCCGCGCATAGGCATCGTGGTGCAGATGCGGCGCCTTGATCCGGCGCACCCGCGGCATGGCGGGCGTGTGGCTGTCCTCCAGGTCGTAGATGGCGTCATGCGCGGCCACCGCGCGCGCGCGATCGACGAAGCCCTCGGTCACCGCGCGCAGCTCGGCCAGCTCGGCCGCGTCCAGCACATCGGGCACGACGATGGCGCCGACGCGGTCGTATTCCTCGATCTGGGCCTGGGTCAGCATTGGGTGGACTCCTCCGGCGGCAGGGTACGGGGGCGGTTCCTGCCAGCGGACGATATCGCGGGCAGCCCGGTTGCTGGAAGCGCCCCCGCAAGGCAGCCTGCGCGTAAGAATCGCAGGAGACGTCCATGCAACCGAACCTCGAAACCCTGGCAGGGCCGCTGGCGGCCGACCCGATCCTCGCCCGCCGCGGGCGGCATCTTGATGCCGATCTGCTGCTGGAGATCGGCGCGACGACCTGGCTGCTGACGCTGCGCGCCGGCCGGCTGCTGGAGGTGCGGCGCGGCCCCTTCGTGCTGCCCAGCTATACCCTGGCGCTACGCATCCCCGCCGAGGCCGCCGCCCGCTTCGCCGCGCAGCCGCCGCAGCCCGGCTGGCACGACCTGCTGGCGCTGCGCCGCCAGGGGGCGCTGTCGATCGAAGGCGATACCGCACTCTTCTTCGCCCATCTGCTGTGGTTCAAGGGCTTCTTCGACCTGCTGCGCGCGGCGCCGCCGCTGCCCGCCGAAGCGCCGCCGCCGCCGGTGGGCACGCCGGTCTTCGAAGGCCTGCTCGGGCGCTATCTGCGGCTGGATATCGAAGGGCGGCCGCACCGCGTCTATGTGGAGGAAGCCGGCGAGGGGCCGCCGCTGCTGCTGCTGCACACCGCCGGCAGCGATGGCCGGCAATGGCGCGACCTGCTGAACGATGCCGACCTCACCGCCCGCTTCCGCTGCATCGCCTTCGACATGCCCTGGCACGGCAAATCGAGCCCACCCGTGGGCTGGGAGCGGGAGGAATACTGCCTGACGACGGCGCGCTACACCGGCCTTGTGATGACCATGGCCCGCGCCCTCGGGCTCGATCGGCCCATCGTGATGGGCTGTTCCATCGGCGGGCGCATCGTGCTCGATCTGGCGGCCGAGCATCCGGACGCGCTGGGCGGGGTGATCGGCCTGCAGGGCAGCGCCTTCACCGGCAGCTATTACGACCTCTCGGTCCTGCACCATCCGCGCATCCATGGCGGCGAGGTCTGTGCCGGCCTCGTCTCCGGCCTCGTCGGCCCCGCCTCGCCGCAGGCGGGGAAGTGGGAGACGCTGTGGCATTATGCGCAGGGCGGGCCCGGCGTGTTCCGCGGCGACCTGCATTTCTACGCCGAGGAGGGCGACCTGCGCGGCAAGCTCGGCCGCATCGACACGGCGCGCTGCCCGGTCGCGCTGCTGTGCGGGGAGTTCGACTATTCCTGCCGGCCAGCCGATACCCAGGCGACCGCCGCGGCCATCCCGGGTGCGGAGGCGGTGATCATGCCCGGCCTCGGCCATTTCCCGATGAGCGAGAATTGGCCGGCGCTGAAGCCCTATCTGCTGCCAGTGCTGGACCGCCTGCTCAGCAGGCCTCGGCGTGGCGCCGCTTGATCAGCGGCAGCACGGTCTCCGGGTCTTCCGCCCACCAGCGGCGCGACAGCAGTTCCACTTCGCACGGGCCGGTGAAGCCGGCCGCCTCGGCCATGGCGCGGATGCCGGGGATGTCGATCACGCCATCGCCCATCATGCCGCGGTCGAAGACCAGGTCCGTGGTGGGCACCAGCCAGTCGCAGACATGAAAGGCGGCGATCCGGCCGCTGGCGCGCGCCATCTGGCGCGGCAGATCCGGGTCCCACCAGACGTGATAGACATCCAGCGCGATGCCGGTGCCGGCGCCGAACTCCTCACAGAGGTCGAGCGCCTGGGCGAGGGTGCTGAGCACCGAACGATCGGCGCAGGTCATCGGGTGCAGGGGCTCCAGCGCCAGCGTCACCCCGGCGGCGCGGGCCTCCGGCAGGATGGCGGCGATGCCGTCATGCAGCATGGCCCGCGCCCCGGCGAGGTCCTTCGAGCCGGGCGGCAGGCCGCCGCCGATGATCACGACGCATTGTGCGCCCAGCACCTGCGCTTCTTCGATCGCCCGGCGGTTTTCCTCGATCGCCGCCGCCCGCCCGGCGGCGTCGGCCGCGGGGAACATGCCGCCCCGGCACAGGCCAGACACGAACAGCCCGGCATCCCGGATCTGCCGCGCGGCGACGGTGAGGCCCAGCTCCGCCACCTTGTCCCGCCAGGGGGAAATCCCGGGGATGCCGTGCCGGGCGCACCCCTCGATGCATTGCGCCAGCGTCCAGCGATCGCGCACCGTGACCGTGTTCAGCACCAGCGGGCCGGGCGCGCTCATGCCACACCGTGCAGCGCGAGCAGGCCGCGCATCCGCGCTGCCGCGGCCAGGTCGCGGACCGCCATCAGGATGATCCGCCCGCCGAGCTTTTCGATCGCCGCGCATTGCAGCTCAGCGGCGGCGATCACCGCCGCGATCGTCACCTCCGGTCCGGATAGCAGCAGGCGTGGCAGGTCGCCCGCCCCCGCAAATGGCGCGCGGCTCGCGCCGGTGCAGCCGGTTGATCGCATGGCAGTCCTCCCCCCGCAGCTTTCGGCGGCGGCGCAGACGGCGTCAAGATGAACGGAAGTTCATATTTACCCCATCGAGGGTGATTGCACCGGGCGGCCCATTCTGGCGATAAAGCCGGGCTTGGGCGGCCGGCCGCGCCGCCACGGAGGATGCTGCCTGCCATGACCATCGCTACCGTGCTGAAGGAAAAAGGCGCCTATATCGTCTCGGTCGCGCCCGATGCGACGCTCGAAGAGGTTGCCCATGTCATCGCCACCCGGCGGATCGGCGCGGTGGTGGTGCTCGATGACCATAGCCGCCTGGTCGGCATCGTCTCCGAGCGCGACCTGGTGAAGGGCCTGTCGCAGAAGGGCGCCAAGCTGCTGGAGATGAAGGCCGCGGACATCATGACCCGCGACGTCAGCGTGGTGGACCCGACCACGCCGGTGAACGTGGCCATGGAGATCATGGACCATGGCTATTTCCGCCATTTGCCGGTCTGTTCGCGCGAGGGCGAGCTGCTCGGCCTGGTCAGCATCCGCGACCTCGTGAAGTATCGGATGATGCAGGACAAGCACGATTTCGAGAGCATGAAGGCTTACGTCTTCCGCGTCGGCAACGGCTGAGCTTGGCGAGCCGCCCGGCCAGGGGCATCCTTCTGCGGCAAGAAGACCCGCGGAGGAACCCCATGGCCGAGCTTTGGCAGATGAGCGAGCGCTACCCCGATCCGGCGATCGTGGCGCTCGACCCGTCCTTCAAGAAATACCACCTCGCGCTTTCGGCCGTGGAACGCCTCTGGACCGGCTCGCGCTGGGGCGAGGGGCCGGTCTGGCTGGGCGATGTCGGCAGCCTGCTGTGGTCGGATATCCCGAACAACCGGGTGCTGAAATGGGACGAGGCCACCGGCCATGTCTCGGAATGGCAGAAGCCCTCCAACAACGCCAATGGCCATACGCGGGACCGCCAGGGCCGCATCATCGCCTGCGAACATGCGGGGCGGCGGGTGGTGCGCTTCGAATACGACGGCAGCGTCACCGTGCTGGCCGATAGCTACCAGGGCAAGCGGCTGAACAGCCCGAACGATGTGGTGGTCAAAAGCGACGGGTCCATCTGGTTCACCGACCCGCCCTTCGGCACCTATGCCTTCTATGAGGGCATCAAGACCGAGGCCGAGCTGCCGCATACCCATGTCTACCGCATCGATGGCCAGACCGGCGCGATCACCCTGGTCGCCGACGATATCAACCATCCGAACGGGCTGGCCTTCAGCCCCGATGAGAGCATTCTCTACGTCATCGAAAGCCGCAGCGAACCGCGCCACTTCATCGCCTATGACGTGACCGGCGGCGGCAAGAAACTCGCCAAGCGCCGCGTCTTCATCGCCTGCAAACCGGGCGAGACGCCGGACGGCTTCCGCGTCGATATCGACGGCAATCTCTGGTGCGGCTGGGGCATGAGCCCGGAGAATGACGGCGTGCGCATCTTCAACAGCGCCGGCGCGCCGATCGGCCATATCCATCTGCCCGAGCGCTGCGCCAATCTCTGCTTCGGCGGACGCCACCGCAACCGGCTGCTGATGACCGCGGCGCAGTCGCTGTTCTCGGTTTATGTGAACACGCAGGGCGTGGCGGGGGGTTAGATAAACCTGTCCAACCAACCCAGCACTTCCTCCGGCGCTTCCTCCGCCAGATAGTGCCCGCTGTTCACGGGCCCGCCGGTCAGCGGGCCCGTCGCGTACTCCCGCCACACCGCCAGCGCGTCGTACCAGCGGGGGATCGCGCCCTTCGCCCCCCACAGCGCCAGCAGCGGGCAGGTGATGCGCGCGCCAGCGGCGCGGCTGGCGCGGTCATGGTCCAGGTCGATCGCGGTCGCCGCGCGGTAATCCTCGCAGATCGCCGCCACTGTGCCTTCGGTGCGCAGCGCCCGCAGGTAATCGGCCCGCGCCTCCGGGTGGAAGAAGCCCTTGTCCTTCGGCTCGCGGGCGGTGTGGATGTCGAACCAGTCCTCGACATCGCGCAGGATCATCCGCTCGGGCCGGTCATGCGGCTGGGCCAGCCAGAACCAGTGGTAGTAGCCCATGCCAAAGGCCATGTCGGCACGTTCGAAATGCGCCAGCGTCGGGATCACATCCATGACGCAGAGCTTTTCCACCCGGCCGGGATGATCGAGCACGAGGCGGTGCGCCACCCGCGCGCCGCGATCATGGCTGACCACGATAAAGCGCTCATGGCCCAGGTCGCGCATCAGCGCCGCCAGGTCGGCCGCCATTTCCCGCTTCGCGTAGTGCCGGCTATCGGGCGTGACCGGCGGCTTGCCGGACAGGCCATAGCCGCGCAGATCGGGCGCGATGACGGTGAAGCGCCGGGCCAGCGCCGGCGCCACCCGATGCCACATCGCATGGGTCTGCGGATTGCCGTGCAGCAGCAGCAGCGGTGGGCCGGACCCGCCGCGGCGCAGCCGCACCGCCTGGCCGTTGGCGGTGCGGGTTTCCAGCGTGAAGCCATCGAAGAACATCCGGGCAGACTACCGGATCGCCCCCGGTTGACCAGCCGCCCCGCCCGCGCGAGCCTCGCCCCCCTGCAATCCCCCGAAGGAGGAAACCGATGTCCGACGATAAAGCCCTGTTCGACAAGGGCCTGCCGATCCGCCGCGCCGTGCTGGGCGCCGAATACGTCGATGGCTCCATGGCCAAGGCCGATGATTTCATGATGGCCTTCCAGCGCGCCACCACCTCCATCGCCTGGGGCTGGGCCTGGGGCGACCCGACGCTGGACCGCAAGACCCGCAGCCTGCTGAACCTCGCGATGCTCACCGCGCTGGGCAAGACGCCGGAGATCAAGCTGCATGTGAAGGGCGCGCTGAACAACGGCGTGACGGTGGAGGAGATCAAGGCGACGCTGCTGCACGCCACGGCCTATTGCGGCATCCCCGCCGGGCTCGACGCCTTCAAGGCGGCGCATGAGGTGCTGGTCGCCGAAGGCGCGCTCAAGGGCAAGAAGTGATGGCCGCGATCCGCAGCATCGCCTTCGCCGGCATCGGCAATATGGGCTGGCCGATGGCGGCCAACCTCGTGAAGGCCGGCTTCGACGTTACCGTCTGCGACGTGACGCCGGGCCGCGCCGCGCAATTCGTGGCGGAGGTCGGCGGCAAGGCGGCGGCCGATGCCAAGGCGGCGGCGGCGGGCGCGGATTGCGTCATCACCATCGTCCCCACCAGCAAGCAGGTGGCCGAGGTGGCGGCGCTGATCGGCCCGACGCTGGCCAAGGGTACGCTGGTCATCGACATGACCAGCGGCCAGCCCGCCAAGACGCGGGAGATCGCGGCCGAGCTTGCCAAGCGCGGCGTGGCGATGATCGATGCCCCCGTCTCCGGCGGCGTACCGCGCGCCAAGACCGGTGATCTCGCGATCATGCTGGGCGGCGAGGAGGCGGATCTCGACCGGGCCGAGCCGGTGCTGAAGGCGATGGGCACCAGCCTGCATCGCTGCGGCGGCATCGGTGCGGGCCAGGCGATGAAGGCGCTGAACAACCTGTCCTCGGCCGGGACCTTCCTGATGGGGATCGAGGTGCTGCTGATCGGCCAGCGCTTCGGCCTCGACCCCGCCAAGATGGTGGATGTGCTGAACGCGTCGTCGGGCATGTCCAACAGCAGCCAGCGGAAGTTCAAGCAATATGTCCTGAACCGCCGCTTCGACGACGGCTTCGGGATGGAGCTGATGGTCAAGGATCTCGGCATCGCCCTCGAAGTGGGGCGGGAGACGCAGACGGCGACGCCCTTCTCCGCGCTGTGCAAGGAAATGTGGGCGGCCGCACTTGCTTCGCTGGGTCCCGGGCACAACCACACCCATGCCGCGCTGCTGAGCGAGAAGCTGGCCGGCGAGACGCTGGGAGGCAATAAATGAGCACGCCCCTTTGGGAAGCCTATGCCATCCGCTACGGGCGGCACGATCGCACCGCGCAGAGCAATTTCCTGCTGCCGGTGCAGGACCCGCACGATGCCATGCCGCTCGACTACTTCGTCTGGCTGCTGCGGAACGCGGAAGGGCATGAGATCGTCGTCGATACCGGCTTCGATCAGGCCTGCGCCGATCGGCGCGGCCGCACGCTCAGCCGCAGTGTGGGCGATAGCCTGCGCGCCATGGGCAGCGACCCCGCCAAGGTGCGCGATGTGGTGGTGACGCACCTGCACTACGACCATGCCGGCAGCATCGATATCTTCTCCGGCGCCCGCATCCATATCCAGGACCGGGAGATGGCCTTCGCCACGGGGCGGCACATGTGCACCGCCTGCATCCGCGTGCCGTTTGAGGCGGATCACGTCGTCGGCATGGTCCGCGCGCTGTTCGCCGACAAGGTGCAGTTCCATGACGGCGAGGGGGAGGTGGCGCCAGGCGTCACCGTGCATCGCGTCGGCGGACATTCCGACGGGCTGCAGGTGGTGCGGGTGATGACTGCGCGCGGCCCGGTGGTCATCGCCTCTGACGCCATGCATTTCTACGCCAATGGCAGCACCGGCAACCCCTTCCCGATCATCTTCGACCTGGGCGCCATGACCCAGGGCTGGCGGATCGCGAAGAAGCTAGCGGGCGGCGACGAGACGCGGGTGATCCCCGGCCATGATCCGGAGGTGCGCGCCCGCTTCCCCGCCGTGCCCGGCCAGCAGGGCGAGGTCGTGGCGCTGCACCTGCCACCGATCGCCTGAAGCGCCATCCGCTCGGGCGGCCGCATCCGGACGGCGGGCCGGATGCGGGCCCATCCGCTCTGCCCGGCGGGGGCCAAGGAATGCTTGTTCCGCGCCCCCCCCGCCGTAAATATGCCGGATGGCCGCCCCTCTTCCGCTCCCCGATCCCGCCGCCGATCCAAGCTTCGCCGAGCTGATCGCCCAGCGCCCGCACCTCGGGGCCGATGCGTTCTCCGGCCTGATGGTGGAGGGCGTGCCGCTGGCGGCCATCGCGCAGGCGGTCGGCACCCCGACCTGGGTCTATGCCGCGGGCGCGCTCCGCCGTCGCGCCCGGGCGCTGACCGGTGCGCTGGCCGCTTCCGGCCTCAGGGCCTCCGTCCACTACGCGGTCAAGGCCAATAGCAACCTCGCCGTGCTGCGGGTGCTGGCGGCCGAGGGCCTGGGCGCCGATGTGGTGAGCGAGGGTGAAGCCCGCGCCGCCCGGGCGGCCGGCATCGCCGCCGCCGACATCGTCTTCTCGGGCGTCGGCAAGACGCTGCCCGAACTGCGCTACGCGCTGGACGAGGGGATCGGCCAGATCAACCTGGAAAGCCCCGAGGAGGCGGCGATGCTCTCGGCCATCGCGGCCGCGCGGGGCGTGAAGGCGCGCGTCGCGTTGCGGGTCAATCCGGATGTGGATGCCGGGACGCATGCGAAGATCACGACCGGCCTCGCGGAGAACAAATTCGGCGTCGCCATCGACCAGGCCCCGGCGCTCTATGCCCAGCTTGCCGCCCTACCCGGCCTCAGTCCGGTCGGCATCGCCGTCCATATCGGCAGCCAGATCACTGCCGGCATGGCGGCCTATCGCGCCGCCTATGCGCGCGTGGCCGAACTGGTGCGGGCGCTGCGCGCGGCCGGCCTGCCGGTCGAGCAGGTGGATTGCGGCGGGGGTCTTGGCATTCCCTATCGCGACGAGCCGGCGCCGAGCCCGGAAGCGCTGGCCGGCGCCATCAAGGCGACGCTCGGCCCGCTCGGCCTGCCGGTCATGCTGGAGCCGGGTCGCTGGATCGCCGGCCCGCCCGGCCTGCTGCTGGCCGCCGTGATCCTGCAGAAGCAGGGCGCCGGGCGCCGCTTCCTCGTGCTCGATGCGGCGATGAACGATCTCGTGCGGCCGGCGATGTATGAGGCCTGGCACGGCATCCTGCCGGTCGCCGCCGCCGATCTGGTGGCGCCGGTCAGCCCGGCCGATGTGGTGGGCCCGGTCTGCGAGACCGGCGATACCTTCGCCCGCGACCGGGCGATGCCGCGCCTCGCCCCTGGTGCGCTGGTCGCGCTGCTGGATGCCGGCGCCTATGGCGCGGCCATGAGCAGCACCTACAACCTGCGCCCGCTCGCGGCCGAGGTCCTGGTCGATGGCGACCGCTTCGCGGTGGTACGGCCACGGCAATCGCTGTCCGCCCTGCTGGCGGCGGAACGCCTGCCGGCTTGGCTGGCATGACCGGCCCGGCGCCGCCTGCCGGCCTTGCCCGCCGGCGCGCTTTGGCCCGGGCCGCGCTGTGGTGGGAAGCCGTCTGGCCGCGGGCGTGGCCGGTCCTTGGCGGCCTCGGCTGCTGCCTGATCCTGGCCTTGCTCGATCTGCCGGGGCAGTTGCCCGCGCCGCTGCATCTGCTGGGCCTGGTGGTGGCGGCGCTGGCGTTGGGCTGGCTTGGCTGGCGCGGCTGGCGCGGCTTTCGCGCGCCCGGTCTGGCGGCGGCGGAGCGGCGGCTGGAACGCGATTCCGGCCTTTCGCACCGGCCGCTGGCGACGCTCGGCGATCGGCCCGCCAGTGCCGATCCGGCAACGCAGGCGCTCTGGGCGGCGCATCAGCAGCGCGTCGCGGCGCAACTCGGCGCGCTGCGGGTGACGCCGCCGCGGCCGGGCCTTGCGGCGCGCGATCCGCGGGCGCTCCGCGCCGCAGTTCTGCTCGGCCTGCTCGCCGCGCTGGTGGTCGCCGGCAGGGAGGCGCCGGAACGGCTGCGCCGTGCCCTCCTGCCGCAATTCGCCGCCGCGCCGGCGGCGCTGACGCCGCGCCTCGAAGCCTGGGTGACGCCGCCGGCCTATACCGGGGCGCCGCCGATCTTCCTCGCGCCGCAGGGCGGTGCCGTCACGGTCCCCGTCGGCAGCCGGCTGCAGGTCGCCCTTTCGGGCGGCGCCGGCGGCGTGCCGCAGCTGCTCACGCCGGCCGGCAGCACCCCCTTCGCCGCCGCCGATGCGACGAGTTTCACCGCCGAGGCGCTGCTGGCGCAGGCTGGCCGGCTGGCCGTCACCCGGAATGGCGGCGACCTCGCGCAATGGCTGCTGACGGTGCAGGCGGATGCGCCGCCCTCGGTCGCCTTCGCCGCGCCGCCGGACAAGGCAGCGCGCGGCCTGGGCATCCGGCTGCCCTGGCGGGCCGAGGATGACTGGGGCCTCGCCGGGCTGCGGGCCGAGCTGCACCTTGCCGCCCGGCCCGCGGCGCCACCGCTGGTCCTCGACCTGCCATTGCCGCCGGGCAGCCCGAAGCAGGCGCGCGGCGCGGCATCGCCCGACCTTTCGGCGCATCCCTGGGCGGGGCTGGAGGTGCGGGCGCAGCTGCTGGCGCGCGACGGCGCCGGGCAGGAGGGCGTCTCGGAGGTCGCTGTCCTGACCCTGCCGGAGCGGAGCTTCAATCATCCGGTGGCCAAGCAGGTGATCGCGATCCGCAAGGCGCTCTCGCGCGATCCCACGCAGCGGCGGCTGGCGCGGCAGGCGATCGAGGTGATCATCGGCAACCCGGAGGCCTTCGAACACGATACCGCGACCTATCTCGCGCTACGCAGCGCCGGGACGCGGCTGGTCATGGATCGGCGGGCCGAGGCGGTGCCGGAGGTGCAGGAGACGCTGTGGGAAGTCGCCCTGGCGCTGGAGGAAGGGCGCGATGCCCGCACCCGCCGCGCGCTGGCCCAGGCGCGCGAGGAACTGCGCCGCGCGCTGGCCGAGGCCGAGCGCAACCCGGCCGGGCAGACGCCCGAGGAGCCGGCGGCGCAGCAGCAGCAGCGGGCCGAGCTGGAGCGCCGCATCCAGGAGCTGCGCGAGGCGATCCGCCAGCATCTGGAGGCGCTGGCCGAGAAGCTGCAGCGCGAGAACGCCGAGGCGCTGCCCTTCGACCCGCAATCCCGCCTGCTCGACCAGCGGGAGATGGAGCGGCGCACCCAGCGCATGCAGGACGCGGCGCGCGAAGGCCGCACCGAGGATGCGCAAAAGGAACTGGCCGAGCTTGAGGAGATGCTGCAGGCGCTGGAGGAGGGCCGGCCGCAGCGCGCCGAGAACCCCGAGCGGCAGCAGCGGCGCGAACGCGGCCAGCGGCAGATGGGCGTGGTGCAGGACCTGGTGAAGCGCGAGAGCGAGCTGCTCGATCGCAGCCATCAGCGCGCCGACCAGGGCGAGCGCGAGCGCGCCCAGCGCAGCCGGTCGCCGCGCGGCAATGCCCTCGACCCAAGCGGGCGGCCACGGCCCGACCCCAACGCCCCCGCCGCCCGGCCGCCGACCGCCGAGGAGGAGGCCCGCGGCCGGGCGGAGCGCGAGCAGGATGGCCGCCGGCAACGCGCGCTGCGCCGGGCGCTTGGGGAGCTGATGCAGCAATTCGGCGATCTTACCGGTGAGGTGCCGGAGGCCTTCGGCCGGGCCGATCAGGCGATGCGCGAGGCCCAGGACGCGCTGCGCCAGGGCGGCGATGCGCGCGAAGCCCAGCAGCGGGCGCTGCGGGCCTTGCAGGAGGGCGGGCGGCAGATGGCGCAGTCGATGCAGCGCCAGTTCGGCCCCCCGCAGCCCGGCGACCAGGAGGGCGAGGGCGAGGGCGAGGGCGTCGCCGGCGATCCGCAAGCCAACGGCGAGGGCCAGGAGCAGGCGCGCGGCCAGGGCGAAGGGCGCGATCCGCTGGGCCGGCGATCACGCGATGTGAACGGCCATGCCGATAATGGCGCCGATACCCGGGTGCCGGACGAGGCCGAGCTGCTGCGAACCCGCGAATTGCAGGAAGAGCTTCGCCGCCGCGGCGCGCAAAAGGAGCGGCCACCCGAGGAGCTCAACTACATCGACCGGCTCCTGAAGCGATTCTGACCCCAGCGGTCCAAGGATTTGACCGCTGGTATCGGTTTTCCGGCCCTCAAGCGCCGGGCGGAAACCTCCGGTTTCCTAGAGCATGCTGCGTTCGCATGCGTTCACGCACCCTGCTCTAACTCTTTTCGGTCCCGGGATTCAGCGCCTTCGGCGATGCCGCCTCAACGCATCCCGCTCTAAGGCGCGCGGCCCGTTCGGGCGCTACCCGATGCCGGCGGTCTTGGCGATCCAGTCCTTGAGCGGGCCCTTCGGCATGGCGCCGACCTTGGTGTCGATCAGCTTGCCGTCCTTGAACAGCAGCATGGTCGGGATGCCGCGCACGGAATACTGCGTGGGCGTCATCGGGTTCTCGTCGATATTGACCTTGGCGATGGTCAACTGGCCGTCGAACTCCTTGGCCAGCGCGTCGAGGATGGGCCCGACCATCCGGCAGGGGCCACACCATTCGGCCCAGAAATCCACCAGCACCGGGCCGGACGCCTCAAGCACATCTTGCGTGAAGGTGTCGTCGGTGACCGCCTTGGTCAGCTCGCTCATGGCTCGGTGCTCTCCCTGGCGGTCCCGGACGGGCCGCCTTCCAGGAGGAGAATTCGGGCCTCCGGCCGCCCCGGTCAAGCGCCCCCTCAAACGCCCCCTCAATCGCCTCCTGAATCGCCCCCTTAATCTCCCCCTGGCGCATGCCGGTCGAGCACCGCCTCGGGCAGCGGCAACAGCCGTGCGCCATGGGTCCAGACCAGGGCGCATTCGATCCGCCGGCCGGGGAAGGCCTGCCGCAGCAGGGCCCGATAGGCCGCCATCTGCCGCAGATAGAGCGCCGGCACGGCGGCGGCCTCCTCGGGCGGCGGGCGGTTGGTCTTGTAGTCGAGCACGAGCACGCGATCCGGTTCGATCAGCAGCCGGTCCACCTGCCCGGCGACCAGCTGCCCGGCGATCCGTCCGGCGATCGGCGCCTCGGCCAGGCTGCCCGGGCCGAAGGCGGCGGCAAAGGGCGGCGCGGTCGTCAGGGCCAGCACCTCGGCCATGATCGCCGCCTGCTCGGCCGCCGACAGGCCATGGCCGGGTCGCGCCAGGAAAGCCGTCGCCGCGGCGGCCTGCGCCGCTGCCGGCCGGCCCGGCAAATGCTGCAACAGGGCGTGGATCAGCCGGCCGCGCCGGAAGCGCGACCCGGTCGGGTCATCGGGCCCCAGCGGTGGCGCGGCCGGCGTTTCGGCCTCCCCCGGCAGCGCGGAGGGGCTCAGCACCGTGGCGCTGGCCTCGACGGGGGCCGGGCGGCTGGCCCAGTCCGGCAGCGGCGTTGCCGCGGTGGCCGGCGCCGCGGTTTCCGGCTGCGGCGCCACGGTCTGCGGCGTGGCATGGCGGCGCAGCATCCCATCGCCGAAACGCGCCTCTGCCGGCCCGCCGAACTCCGCGGGGTCGAGCGGGATGCGCGCCGCCGCCAGCCGGTCGAAGCCGGCGGCGAGCTTGCCGTACCAGTCGCGTGGCTTATCGCCCCAGCCGCAGGCGATCAGCCGGTCCTCGGCGCGGGTCAGCGCGACGTAGAGCAGCCGGTTCTCCTCCGCCTCCCGCACCGCCATCTCGGCCGCCTTTGCCGTCTCGAAGGCAGCGGCGGCATGGGCCTTGTTCGGCGCCCAAAGCGGCAGCTCCACCCCCTCCTCGGTCAGCCAGCGGAGCTGCTCATTGCCCTTGCCGCTGCCGACATCGACCAGGAAGACGATCGGGGCCTGCAACCCCTTGGCATTGTGCACGGTCATGATGCGCACGGCATCGCCGCCCGCCTCCGCCTCGCGCTTCACCTCGGCGCCGCCCTGGCGCAGCCAATGCACGAAGCTCTGCAGGCTGGGCGGATAGCGCCGTTCATGCGCCAGCGCCGCGTTCAGCAGCTCGTCCAGCATATCGGCCGCCTCCGGGCCCAGCCGGGCCAGCAGCCGGGCGCGCGCCGGCGTGCCATCGAGCGAGGCTTCGCCAAGCACTGCGGCGAGCAGCGCATGCGGGGTGACGAGATCGGCGCGGAGCGCAAGGCGCGCCAGCCAATCCGCCGCCGCCGCCGCCCGCCCGCCCGCCGCCGCCGCCCGCTCCGCCTGCAGCGCCTGCCAGAGCGAGCCGGTGCGGCCATGCGCCAGCGCCAGCAGCGCGGTCTCCGACAGGCCGATCAGCGGGCTTTTCAGCAGAGCGGCGAGCTGGAGATCGTCGTCCGGGTGCAGCAGCACGTCGCAGAGCGCGAGCAGGTCCATCACCGCGATATGCTCGACCAGCTTCACCGCGGTGACCGCCAGCACCGGCAGCTGCCGCGCCTTCAGCGCGCGGGTCAGCAGCGGCACGAAGCGCATGGTCGATTGTCGCCGGACCAGCACCATGATGTCCCCGGCGCGCACCGGCCGGTCGCGGCTGATCAGCGTCTCCGTGGCCAGCATATGGGCGATGCGGGCGGCCAGGGTTTCGGCCAGCAGCGCCTCGCCGCCGCTGGCCCGGGCGGCGGCCTCCGGCACCTGCCAGGCCTCGGTCTCCGGCGCCTTGGTTTCCTGCAGCAGGGGCCACAGCTCGACGCTGCCGGCCTGCCCTTGGCGGTGCGCCAGGTGCTGTAGGGTCGCCCCCGGCGCCACCACGCCCTCCCGCGCCGGGCCGTCGGCGAAGACCGCATCAACCAGCGCGAGCACGGCGGCGGTGGAGCGGAAGGAGACATCGAGCGGCACCTCGCAGAACGCGCCGCCCGCCGCCGTCACCGCCTGCGCGTAGTGATGCCGCCAGCTGGCGAAGCCTGCGGCATCCGCGCCCTGGAAGCCGTAGATCGCCTGCTTGCTGTCGCCCACCGCGAAGACGGTGCGCCGGCGGTCCCCGGTGGCGCCCGCACCCGCGAAGAATTCCGCAGTCAGCGCCGCGGCGATGCTCCACTGCGCCGGGTTGCTGTCCTGCGCTTCGTCCAGCAGCAGGTGATCCAGCCCGCCATCCAGCTTGAACAGCACCCAGGCGCAGCCGGGATCGTTCAGGATGCGCCGGACATAGGCGATGAGATCGCCGTAATCGAGCAGCCCGGCGCTTTTCTGCCGCTGCGCGACGCGCTGCAGGACCGGCGCGGCGAGGGTCAGCAGCGCGGTGGTCGCGGCCGCCAGGCGACAGGCGCGCAGCGCCTCCTGCACCAGGACCAGCCGCGCCCCCTCCGCCTGCAGGATTTCTATCACCTCCGCCTGGCGCGCGCCGACGCCTTGCGTGGCGAGGCCCCGCGCGGCGCGCGGCTGGCCCTCGTCGGTGAGAAACAGGGTGAGCCACTCCTCAAACCGGGCCGCGCGCCCCGCGGTGGCCTGCGCCAGCCAGCCGGCCAGCTTGCCCCCGCGCGTCTGGTCGTTCGCGTTCTTGCTGGCCTGGAGCAGCCGCGCGGCGATGAGCAGCGGTGCGCTGTCGAAGCGGCAGGCGGTGTCCAGAACCTCCCGCTCATCCAGGCTCTCCGGCGCGCCCACCGCCGCCGCCAGGCGCTGCCGCAGGCCGGCGAGCTGGCCGCTGGCGGCGAGGCTTGCAGCCAGCCGCTCCCGCACCCGATCGCCGGCGAGCATGCGGGTCAGCTGGCCGAAATCCTCGGCGGAGACGGCGGCCGCCAGCAAAGCCAGCTCCGGACTCCCGCCCGCCGCGGCCAGCTCCGCCTCCCGCGCCTCGGCCACCAGCAGATTGGCATCCGCCTGTTCCAGCACCGCGAATTGCGGCGGCAGGCCGGCTTCCAGCGGGAAGCCGCGCAGCAGGGATTGGCAGAAGGCGTGGATGGTGGAAATCCGCATCCCGCCCGGCAGGTCGAGCACATCAACCAGCAACCGTCGCGCGCGCAACAGCCGCGCCGGGGCCGGCGGCGCGCCGGTCAGCCGGGCCAGCTCGGCGGTCAGCCGCGCCTCCGGCCAGATCGCCCATTCGCCAAGCCGTTCCCGCAGCCGGGCCTGCATCTGCGCCGCCGCGGCGCGGGTGAAGGTCAGGCACAGGATGCGCCCCGGCGCCTGGTCGGGATCAAGCAGCAGCCGCAGCACGCGATCGATCAGCACCTTGGTCTTGCCCGAGCCCGCCGAGGCGCTGACCCAGGCGGAGGCGGCGGGATCGGCGGCGCGGCGCTGTTCCGCCTCGGCGCGGGCGGCGGGGCTATTCGGCATCGGCATCGGCGTTGTGCCATTCCGCCAGGCGGGCGAGGTGATCGTAATCCTTGCCCGCCGGCTCGCGCTTGGGATGCGGCCGTGCCAGGAAGGCCCGATCGCCGAGCAGGAACGCGCTGACCAGCTCAGTCAGCCCCTGGCGCGCGGCGGCGGCCAGCGCCGGCACCACGGCGGCTTCCTTCGCAATGTCGACCACCGCGCCCTCCCGCGGGCCGCCATTCACCTGCCAATAGAGCAGCGCCGAGGCATCGGCGGCCTCGAGCCCAGCGAAGCCACCCGCGGCGGCGATCATGGCTTCCAGCGATAATTGCGGCTTCTCGCCGCTCTCGACCTTCTTGGAGCCCGGCGGCTTGCCGGTCTTGTAGTCGAGCAGCCGCAGGCTGCCATCGGCCAGCAGATCGATGCGGTCCGCCTTGGCGATCACCTCCACCTCGCCATCCGGCAGGCGCAGCAGCAGCCGGCCGCTGACTTCGACCAGGCTGCGCAACGGTCCCTCATGGCCCCGCAATTCGGCTTCCTGCCGCAGCACGAAATTGCCGATGCGCGCGAGGCGCGGGGCCCAGAAGGCGGCGAGGCCCGGGCGCGGCGCCTCGGCGGCCAGCGCCGCAGCACTCGCCGCGTCCCAGAGCGCGCGGGCGGCATCGGCACCCGGCCAGGGCTGCGCCGAAAGCCGGGCGATGAAGTCGCGCAGCGCGACGTGCACGAGATTGCCGTAATCGAGCGCCCCCGCCTCGGCATCCAGCGGCTCGAGCGGGCGCAGCCGCAGCACGTTCCGGGCATAGAAAGCATAAGGGTCGGCGAGCAGCGTCTCCACCTGCGTCACGCTGATCCGCTTCGGCCGCTGGGCCCGGCTGGGCTTGGGTGCCGGCCGCTCACCGGGTTGGGGCGTTGCCGCCTGATCGAGCTGCGCCGCCCAGGCGGCGGCCGGATCGGCAGGCAGCGCAAGCCCGTCCTGGCCGGCCAGGAAGGTGTCGATCCGGGTCAGCCAACGGGCCGCCACCGTCGGCGCGCCGCCGCGCCGCACGGCGCGCGACAGCACCGCCACTGGCGCGCTGCAGGCCGCGAGGAGGAAATCCGCGGCCACCCGGCCGATCCGCGCCTCCGGCTCCGGCAAGCCGAAATCGCGCCGCATCGGCCGGCTCATCCAGGGCCCGGGATCGGTCGCCAGCGGCCAGATCGTCTCATCCAGCGCGCCGAGGACGACGTGATCGAAGGCCAGCAGCCGGGCTTCCAGCAGGCCGAGGATTTCGACGCGCGGATGCGGCCCCACCGGGCGGCCGCGGGTTGCGCGCAGGCTGGGTGCCGTCGCGCCTTCCAGCGCGGCATCGAACAGCGCCGGCCAATCGGCGGGGGAGACGGGCGGCAGGCCGGTCATGGCCTCGGCGAGGCTGGCGAGGTGGGCGGCCAGCGCCTCGCCCTCCTCACCGATATAGAGCCGGGCGCCGCCGGGCAGCTCCGGCGCCGCCGCCAGCGCCTCAGCGGCGGCGAGATGGGCGGCGAGCAGCGCCGCCGCTGGCTGCGCGGGCGCGGCGGGCAGCGCGGCGAAATCGCCGAGCGCGCTGGTCAGCAGATCGAGCAGCGCCCCGACATCGGCCGCTTCCTCCGCCGCAAGCCGTGCGTCCGCCAGCGCGGCGCGCAGCCCCACCAGACCGGACCCCGGCCGTGCCCCGCGCAGCGCCGCGCGTTCCAGGCGGCGGACGGCGCCCAGCCAGCGATCGCGCGCCCAGCCGCCCTGACAGGTCGGGTGCTTCAGCACCGCGAGCAGCGGGACCGGGGCGAATTCCTGCGCCACCATCTGCACGATCAGTCTGAGGAAAGCCCCGGCCGGGGAGGCGCCGAGCGGCTCGCCCGCGCTGTCATCGGCGACGATGCCGTGCCGAGCGAGCTCGGCCGAGACGCGCTTTGCCAGATCGCGATCGGGCGTGACGAGCGCCGCGCGCGCGCCCGCGATCTCCAGCGCGCCGCGCAGGGACAGCGCGATCGCCGCGGCCTCGGCCTGGGCGTCCGGCGCGGCGAGCCGGCTGAGCCCCTGCGCG
>CAITYE010000313.1 GCA_903896535.1 uncultured Paracraurococcus sp. | reverse complement strand
TGGCTGAACCGCTGTCGCCGCCTGGCCAAGGATTGGGAATGCTTGAACCAGAACGGCCTCGCCTTCCTGCGCTGGGCTTCAATCCGGATGATGATCAGAAAGCTCTGTCAAAACACCAAATCATCCCGGATCGACTCTAAGCTCATAGGCGTTGATGACAGAAATAGAGCCGTTCCAACCCGTCTGGGCCGCTGTTGTCGGGGAGAAGGGAAGCGTTAGCCCATTATCGACATCGCAAATGTTGTAGGTGGGGGTGGTGGTGCTGCTCATTTTGAGCCTCCGCTTCCGATTGAATACTTTCTTTGATGCGCTTGATCACCGCGGTGCAGGTTTAAAGAACGCGTGCCCGGCCGAGTCCAGGAAAAAAATTTCCGCTATGGGATCGGCCGCCCCGCAGCCGCCCAGCCGGTCATATGGCCCGCAGCGGCTGCTGCGGGCCAGCGCCGCGCCCGGTCGCGGCCGCCCCAAATCCCCTGGCAGCCGCCTCAAATCAGGCGAGCATCTTCAAGGCGTCAGCCTTCACCTCATCAACGCGGCGCGTCCAACCTGCCCCGAAAGTGCTAAAGGTCGAAAGGCCCCGATAGAAGTCGAGCCGTTCATCAGCCAGGCGGGAGGTGAGATCGGCCGGATTCATGCGCGATACCGCGGCCAGGGTCTCCGGACCAAGCCGGCCGTCCGCGGGGACGCCCGCCGCGCGTTGCAGGCTGCGGATGGATTCTTCCGGCCCGGCATTCACGCCGAAATCGAACACCATGAGATCGACTCCGGCGGGGAGCGAATCGCAGCGCATCGCGTTCCAGTAGTTGGCCCGGTAGATCCGCTCGGCCTCATCCACCGAAAGATCGCGGACATCCTCAACAGAAGCCGGCGCGTGCCGCCAAGCCGAGAGAGTGCGCAGCGTGATCCCCATATTCGTGGCACCCCCGGGGTCTGCCGGATTGTCGACGAAGCCGCCCTCCTCCCGCAGCACGACCGACATGCAGCTTTTGAACAGCGCATCCTGCTCATCGCTTGTCGCGGAGACGGGCGCGGCAGGAGGCGGCATCTTCGCGGCAGCCGGCGCGATCGCAGCCCCGCCAGGCGCAGCGGGCGGTGCCTCAGCGGCAGCGATATGCGGCGCCGCCATCGATTTCACGAGGGCATTATTCTGCTGCGCGTTGTCGCGGACGGTATTCGTGAGCCGAGCGACACTGGCGGCCTGCGCCGCCTGTTGCGAGGCCGTCAACCGTTCTGCCGCCGTCGGTGTTGAGCGAGAGCCCAGCCAATAGTGGACGACTGTCGAAAGGATCGAGACCATGGTGCCTAAAGCGACATGGATCAGGCTCGACGGATCGCTTTCCTTTGAAATGGGTGCCCCCATCAGGAGGCGTGCGCCAAAGGCGAGGCAGCCTAAGACCAAGAGGATCGAAATGACCGAGGGCGTCGCTTCGACCAAGGCGTTCCGGGAGAAGATCTGATCAGGCCCGAGGCTTGCCGCAAACGCTTCATCCTCTCGGCTGCTTGCGGCGGCGTCCGGGGGCGCCGCCGGGGCATTGCTGCCCGGCCTGCCTTGCTCGTTTTGTTCCAATGGGGTGCCGCTCATTCGCCAAGCTCCTGCGTCGCCAAAACCAAATAAAAATACCGAAGGCCGCGCGTTTTGCGCGCTAAACCGGGGCTAGCCTGACGCACCCGAACGGCTGACCGCGGCGTTGCGCGTCAGGCCGGGATCACGTCGTGGCGTGCCGTCACAACCGCTAGGGAACCGTCTGCACGGGGTTCGCGCAAGCGGACAGGGCTTGCCTAAAATTAAAAAAATTGCCGAGGTTGGGACCGGGGTCCGGAGCGTCGGTACCCACGCCGAGCCTTCCAGCAATCAGGTGCGGGCGATCCCTCGTTACCGTGAAATAGCCTCCCGGGCACGCCGCCGGCAAGCGCAGGGAAAAACAGCGATCGAAGATGCGGTCCTGATCGAGCTCCGGGAGGTCTATCATGTTTAGGCGGACCGGATCGCTCAGCGGAAGGAGACGGCGACAGACCACCGCAGATCCTGAGGGCATTCTGCGGCGCGCAGGTCAGTCCGCGTGCCGACGCCAAGCAAAGCGCCGCTGGCGATAATCGTTGAAAATGAGAGCAAGGCACCGAAAGTGTTCACGCGATAAGGTGCCGACAACAAGCACCAGCCGAGGCGACCGGTTTTCGTAAGCGCATGAGGGGCGCAACTGCGAGCGTGCCGACAGAAATAAGTTATTGCGCAGCGCAGCAGGCTGTCGCAACATCCCTCAACGCGGGAAACAGCCAGACGCATCCACACGGCACACCTCAACCGAGGAGAACGCCGTGCTGCGCCGAGACGCTTCCCGTGGATTATCCGCCGGGATCCTAATCGCTTCTTTGCCTCGCGCTGTCCGAGCCGCTGAGACTGTGCTGCGGGTGGGCATGACGGCCGCCGACATCCCGACGACCACTGGACAGCCCAGCCAAGGCTCGGAAGGTGTCCGGTTTGCCGGCATCACTGGCTATGACGCGCTCGCGAACTGGGACCTCTCGCGCAGCGACCGAAAGGCGCGGATCAAGCCTGGACTGGCCGAAAGCTGGGCGGTCGATCCGAGCGACACCAGTCGCTGGATCTTCAAGCTGCGCCAAGGCGTGACCTTCCATGACGGGTCACCTTTCACCGCCGAGGCGGTGGTCTGGAACCTCGATAAGCTGAGAAATAAAGCTGCACCGCAGTTTGACAGCGCGCAGGCCGCGCAGGGCGCCACCTTCATCGCGCCGATCGCCAGTTACCGCGCACTCAACAGCGATACGGTCGAGATCATCACAAAAGAGCCGCATGCGAGCCTGCCCTGGAAGCTGGCCAGCGTCTTCTATTCCTCTCCGGCACGATGGAAGGAGTTGGGTGGCAGCTGGACCCGCTTTGCCCAAAACCCCTCCGGTACGGGCCCGTGGAAATTCGACAAGGTGGTGCCGCGCGAGCGCATCGAGTTCGTCAAAAATAGCGCCTATTGGGATAGTGCCCGGATTCCGAAGACCGATCGCCTCGTGCTGGTCCCAATGCCCGACCCGTTGACCCGCGGTGCGGCGCTGCTTTCCGGCCAGGTTGATTGGATCGAGGCGCCCTCGCCGGACATGATCCCCCGGCTCAAGAGCGCGGGGATGCAAATCATCACCAATGCCTACCCGCATGTCTGGCCTTATTTGCTCTCCTGCCAGGCGGATAGCCCGTTTCGCGATGTACGGGTCCGGCGGGCAATCAATCTCGGCATCGACCGGGAGGGCTTGGTCGGCCTGCTGGATGGCACTGCGGCGGCGGCCAGAGGCATCGTGCTGCCCAATGATCCATGGTTCGGCAAACCCGGCTTTCAGCCCGGCTATGATCCGGCCGAGGCAAAACGCCTACTGTCTGAGGCCGGTTACGGACCACGAAAGCCCTGCAATGTCTCCGTCCTGATCTCCACCAGCGGCTCCGGGCAGATGCAGCCCCTGCCAATGAACGAGGCGATCAAGCAGGCGCTGGCGGAGATCGGCATGAACCTCCGCTTTGAGGTACTGGAATGGGAAACACTCCGCGGTCGGCGACGCATCGGCGCCGCGGCACCCGAGAATGCCGGGATGCATGCCTTGAACAACTCGCTTGGCTCGGCCGATCCCTCGGCGCTGATCGATGTCTGCTGGTCGAAGCGCGCACCACCCGTCGGTGTAAATTGGGGCCTGTTCAACGATCCACGCGTCGATGCGCTCGCCGCGAAGGCCGAGGTGGAGTTCGAGCAGGAACGACAGGATGCACTGCTCGGCGATCTACACGCCGCGGCAGTTGATGCCGGCCTTTGGGCCTTCATCGTGCATGACCGCAATCCGCGCGCGATGTCCCCGCGTGTGAAGGGCTTCGTACAGGCGCAAAGCTGGTTCCAGGATCTGACAAACGTGGAGATGGCCTGATGCAACCCCATGCCCTGCCTGCGGCTGAGGCGGCCCGGCTGATCCGCGACCGCGCCCTGTCGGTGGAGGAAATGGCGCGCTCCTGCCTCGATCGTGTCATGGCCCGCGATCGGCAGGTGAAGGCTTGGCTGTTCCTCGATCCCGACCTTGTCCTGAAGCGGGCGCGAGAGTTGGACAAGCGCACCGCCGCGGGCCTACGCCTAGGCCCGCTGCACGGCATTCCCTTCGGTGTGAAGGACGTGATCGATACCAGCGATATGCCGACCACACAGAACTCGCCCATCTATCCCGATACGCGCCCGGGCCGTGATGCAGCATGCGTGGCGATTGCCCGCCATTCGGGTGCACTGATTTTCGGCAAGACCGATACGGTCGAATTCGCCGCGGGTGGCCGCAAGGCGCTTTCCACCAACCCCTTCAATCCGCACCACACACCGGGCGGTTCCTCCTCCGGCTCCGGGGCGGCGGTTGGCGATTTCCAGGTGCCCATGGCCTTCGGTACGCAAACCGGTGGATCGCATATCCGCCCGGCCTCCTACAATAATATCTATGCCCTGAAACCGAGCTGGAGCCTGGTCAGCCGGGAAGGCGCGAGGATGAGCAGCCTCTCGCTCGACACCGTCGGCTGGTACGGCCGCACGGTTGCCGACCTGAAGTTGGCGGCTGAGGCTTTCCGCTTGCCGGAACTCCCCCAACCGGAGATCCAGGTGAAGGGCCTGCGCGTCGGGCTGTGCCGCTCCCCGGTCTGGGGCCGTATCGAGCCAACGGGTGCGCTGGCCTTGGAAAGCGCCGCCAAGCGCTTGGAGGCTGCTGGGGCCATCGTCGTCCCGCTCGACCTACCGCCCGCTTTTGATGGCATGGCGGCGGCGCGCGACTTGATCAGCGCTGATGAGGGCTCGGGCGCCTTTCTGCCGGAATATCTAGCTGCCCTGCCGATCATGCCGCCCGACATCAAAGCCCGGGTCGAACGACGCGGCAGCTTCGACGCGCAGAAATTGCGCGCCGCCTATACGCTGGCTGATGGGTGCCGAGCCCAGTTCGATGGGCTGTTCGGCCCGGCGCTGGATGTGGTGTTGACGCCGGCCTCCCCCGGCGATGCGCCGGAGGGGCTGCACACCACCGGCGATGCCATATTCAACGGTATCTGGACCCTGTTGCAGGTGCCCTGTGTGGCGATCCCTTGCATCCGTTCAGCGCGCGGCCTGCCTTGCGGCATTCAACTCGTCGGCCCGCGTTTTGCTGATAACCGGCTGCTGGCCATCGCCGAGGCCTGCGCCCCGATCATTGACAATGAGCCCAACTGGGCGCGCCAGACCCTACTGGGCTGAAGGAGAGCATGATGCCTGAGACAACAGAGACCGAACTCATGGTGCTTGCGGCCAAGGCGGGACTTGCGGATCTGCCCCCCGAATACCAAGCCGAGTTGCTTTCGGCTTATCGCCATTTGGAGAGGATGCTGGCCCGCATCCGCAGCGACCGCCCCCAGGGCGATGAGCCAGCGCATGTCTTCGTCGCCTCTACCTTTCAGCGGGAGGGCTGAGGCATGGCTTTTTTCACCATCGCCGAAGCGGCCCAGCGCATCGCCGCGCGGCAACTCTCCCCAGTCGAGTTGCTGGAGATATGCCTGGCGCGGATCGATGCCGTGGATGATCGCCTCAACAGCTTCGTGACCTTGACCCGCGAAAGGGCCATGGCAGAAGCCCGTATCGCCGAAGCCGAGATCATGGCTGGCCGATGGCGCGGTCCGTTGCACGGCATCCCCTACAATTTGAAGGATATTTTCGAGACCAAGGGAATCCGTACCACTGGTCACTCCCGCTCCTTGTCTGAGTATATCCCGGCCGAGGATTGCGACGCTCAGACGCGGCTGTCGGAGGCGGGCGGCGTGCTGGTGGGCAAGGCGGCGACCTGGGAATTCGCCCATGGTGGCCCTTCCTGGGATGTGCTGTTCCCGCCGTGCCGCAACCCCTGGGATCTCGACAAGGATCCGGCTGGCTCCTCCTCCGGCTCCGCGGCCGCAGTGGCAGCAGGTCTCGTGCTCGGGACCATGGGCTCGGACACCGGCGGATCGATCCGGGGGCCGGCCTGCGCTAATGGCATCGCCGGACTGAAGCCGACCTATGGCCGGGTCTCGCGGCGTGGTGTCCTGCCGAACTGCTTCAGCCACGACCATTCCGGGCCACTGGCCTGGACGGTCGAGGATGTGGCAATCCTGATGAACCTCGTAGCAGGCTTCGATCCGCGCGACCCGGCTTGCGTCGATCTGCCGGTACCGGACTATACGGCTGGCCTTTCGGATGGCGTAGCCGGGCTGGTGATCGGCGTGCCGTACCGCTGGATCGAAGAAGAGGCGCCGGCTTCTGCGGTCACCCGCAGCGCTTTGGATGCCGCGCTCGATGTCTTCAAGGCCATGGGCGCGAGGATCCAGCCGGTGGAGATGCCGGCGCTCCGTGCCTATGAAGACGCTAAGAAGGTCATCGCCATGGCGGAGTTGCACACCATTCACGGCCCGGTGCTGCGGACCCGGCCAGATCTGCTCGGCGCCAGCCTGCGGTACCGCATCATCGCCGGCGGCCTGATCACCGCGCAGGACTATGTCCAAGCGATGCGGATGCGGACGGAGCTGGCGCGGGCCATGCAGGTGGCCTTCAAAGACATTGATCTGATGCTGCTGCCAGCGGGCGAGCCGGCCAAGACCTTGCAGCCGCAACCGCCCGAGAGCCTGTTTACCAAGGTCGGCTATACCACCGCTTTCAATGTTGGCGGCAACCCGGCGCTCGCGCTTTGCATGGGGTATTCGCCTGAGGGCATGCCGCTCGGCCTGCAGATTGCTGGGCGGCTATGGGAGGAGGCTAAGGTTCTCCGCGCCGGCCATGCGTATGAGCAAGCAACGCCGTGGCGGCAACGACGCCCGGCCCTGGTGAGCTGATACGAAGCTAACGGGCTAGCGACTCGCAGCCCTGGTCGCAGGGCGAGGCTGCGGGTCCGAAAGACGGATGAACGCCCGGCTGAAGGTCACGCCAGCGCAGCGCTGGCATTACGGCACCAGCAGCAATGCCCCGGTCGCGCTTCGGCTCTCGAGCGCGGCATGCGCCGCTGCCGCCTCGCGCAATGGATAGGCCGCGCCGCGTTCGGCGGTAAGCACGCCGGTCGCCAGCCGGGCAAAGAGCCGATCGGCGATCCGCTCTAACTCTGCCCGCCCAGTGAGGTAGTGGAACATGATGGGCTGCGACAGGCGGAAGGAGCCGGCAGCAAGGCGTGAGACCTCGAAGGGCGGCACGGCACCGGAGGATTGGCCGAAATTCACCAGGTGCCCGCGCAGCGCGAGGCAGGCGAGCGAGCCGGTGAAGGTATCCCGGCCAACCGAGTCAAAGGCGACCTGCACACCCCGGCCCGCAGTGATCTCCCGCACCCGGGCGACAAAATCCTCCTCCCGGTAGAGGATAGTGTGGGCGCAGCCAGCGGCGCGGGCGATCGCGGCCTTGGCTGGGCTGCCCACCGTGCCGATAACCGTGGCACCAAGATGTGACGCGAGCTGGCAGAGCAGCCGCCCGACACCGCCCGCTGCCGCATGGGCAAGAATGGTATCCCCGGGGCCAACCGGCTGCACCTCGTGCAATAGCAACTCCGCGGTCAGGCCCTTAAGCAACAGGCTGGCGGCATCCTGGTCGCTGACCGTCTCCGGCAGCTTTACCGCTCGATCGGCCGCGAGCAGCCGCGCCTCGGCATAGGCGCCGTAGCGCGGCTCGACGTAAGCGATACGATCGCCAGGCGCGAAGCCTGTCACACTCGGCCCGATCGCCTCAACGATGCCGGCGGCTTCCAGGCCGGGGATGCCAGGCAGCGAAAGGGTCCGATAGAGGCCCGAGCGGACATAGCAGTCGTGGAAATTCACCCCGATGGCGGTCTGGCGCAGGCGAAGCTCGCCGGCCCCAGGCGGCCCGAGGGAGACAGTCTCGGGGCGAAGAACCTCCGGCCCGCCGTGTTCGCGGAGCATGATGGCTGCGGGCATGGCGGCGTCCGTCCTGACAGAAACCTGCAGTCTAGATGGCGGCGCCAGCCTCGGAAACCACGTGACATGCGAATGCCCTTGGGCAAAGGCCGGCTAAGCTTGTATCGAAAGCGTCGATGGCCAAACCCTGCAAGCTCCGCCGCACGCCGGTACTGGCACAGGCCTTGCCTCCTACTGAGCCAGGGCGCCCCCTGCGGAGACCGAACCCATGACCCTACCCGGCGGCATGCCGCCGCCATCGCGCGATCTGCTCGGCTATGGCCGGGTCCCGCCCGATGCGCGTTGGCCGAATGGGGCAGGTCTTACCCTTTCCTTTGTCGTCAATGTCGAGGAGGGGGCCGAACTCTCCCTGGCCAGCGGTGATGAGCGGAACGAGGCGATCCCCGAGACGCGCCAGTTGATCGAAGGTGCACCCGACCCCTGCATGGAGACGCATTTCGCCTATGGCGCGCGGGTCGGCCTCTGGCGAATTCTCGACCTCTTCGCGCGCTATGGCGTGCTCGCTACCTTTTCCTGCTGCGGCCGTGCCGTCGCGGCAACCCCGGCGCTAGCCGCCGCGCCGGCTGCTGCCGGGCATGAGGTGAGCGCGCATGGGTGGCGTTGGGAAATGCATGCCGGCATGCCCGAGGCGACCGAGCGCGCGGTGATCGCCCGCACCGTCGCGACCCTGACCGAGGCGACGGGGACCCGCCCGGTCGGCTGGCACACGAAGAGCGCGCCCTCAATGAATACCCGTCGCCTGCTGATCGAGGAGGGCGGCTTCATCTATGATTCTGATGCCTATGATGATGATCTGCCGCGGCTAATCGAGGTGTCTGGGCGATCGCATGTCATCCTGCCGTATGCCTTCGATACCAACGACATGCGCTTCGCCCCCGGACAGGGTTTCGTGCAGGCCGAGGATTTCTCACGGTACTGCATCGGCGCCTTAGACTGGCTGCGTCAGGAATCCGAGACGACGCCCCGGATGATGTCGGTCGGCCTGCATCTGCGGACCATCGGCCGGCCCGGGCGGATCGACGGCCTGCGACGGTTGCTCGATCACGTCACCGACCGGGAAGGCATCTGGATCGCGCGGCGGATGGATATCGCACGGCATTGGCGCACGCGGATGGGACTTTCCTGATGGATAGCAATCCGCTGGCACGCTGGCTCGAAGGGCCGGCGCGGATGATCGCCATCATCGGCGGGTGGTGGCTGCTGGCGCTCGCTTTTCTCACAGTCTTCGAGATCTTCGCGCGCAAGCTCCTCGCTTTTTCGCTGCTTGGGGTCGATGAAATCGGGGCCTACACATTGGCGATTTTCTCGACGCTGTCCTTCGCCTATGCGCTGGTCGTCCGCTCTCATACCCGGGTCGACTTCCTGCTCGGACATCTCCCGGGCCCCCTCCGCGCTGTGCTGAATGCGCTGGCCTTCCTCCTGTTGGCGCTGATGGCCGGTTATGTCGCATGGCGCGGCGGCGCGGTCCTGGCCGAGACCATTGAGTTCCAGGCGCATGCTAATTCGCCATTACAAACACCACTTTGGTTGCCGCAAGCGGCTTGGCTCATCGGATTAATCGCATTTGCTCTGGTGGCCGGGCTATTCGCCGGCCATGCGCTGATCCTGCTGTTCAGTAATTGGCGGTTGGTCAACCGCTGGTACGGGCCGATGAGCCTCGACGAGGAAATCGCCACGGAAGCGAGCGCCATCCTCGCACGCGGTGCCGATAAGGAAATCGTGCGATGATCACTGTCGCGGATGCCGCCATCGGCTTCGGTATCATGGTCGGGCTGCTATTTTTAGGCCTCCATGTCGCCACTGCCATGTTCCTGGTCTCGGTATTGGGCGCGACGCTCTATCTCTCCCCGGCCCTTGTGGAGGCAGTCGGCACGCAGTTCTGGGCGAGCATGGAGGACTACGTGCTACTCTCCATCCCGCTCTACATCCTCCTGGGCGAGATCCTGGTGCGGAGCGGCAGTACCGATCGGCTTTATCGCAGCCTGGCTGATTGGCTAAACGTCCTGCCGGGCGGATTGCTGCACACGAATATAGCCGCTTCGGCGATCTTTTCGGCGGTATCGGGCAGTTCTGTTGCCACTGCCGCGACCGTGGCCACCGTCGCGCTTCCCAGCTTCCGGACCCGGCGCTACGATGACCGTCTCGTACTCGGCTCGATCGCCGCCGGCGCCTCGCTCGGCAATCTTATTCCGCCCGGCATCGCACTGATCGTCTATGGGGCGATGACGAATACCTCGGTCGGCCAGCTCTATGCCGCAGCTGTTGTGCCTGGAATTGTGATGACCCTGTTGTTCATGGGCACCATCATTCTGATGGCTAAGATACGCCCGAACTGGGTGCAACAGCAGGAAACGGTGGACCGGCTCGCCATCCGGCTTCGGCGACTGATCGATCTGCTGCCACCACTGATCATTTTCGCGATCATCATGGGCAGCATCTACAGCGGTTGGGCCACGGTCACCGAGAGCGCGGCATTGGCGGTGGTGGCGGCGTTGCCCATCGCTGCCATGTATGGCCGCCTGACCCTGCGCATGCTGCATGACTGTTTCTGCGCCACCGCGAGCTTGACCGCGATGAGCCTCCTCATCCTGGCGGTCGCCTTTTATCTGAACTTTGTTCTTGGTCTCATGGGGGTCACACCGGCCCTTGGGGCTTTTGTGGCCGGGATCGGTGCCTCACAACTGGAGTTGATCCTCGCCCTGACGGTTTTCTACCTTTTGCTCGGTGTCTTTTTTGAAACCTTGCCCATGCTTGTCGGCACTGTCCCCATCGTCTTCCCAGTGATCATCGCTGCCGGCATCGATCCTGTCTGGTTTGGGGTCTTCATCGTACTGATGTGCGAAATCTCGCTGATCTCGCCACCGGTCGGCATGACGCTCTATGTCATCCAGGCGGTCCGCAAGGAAGGAACGATCGCACAGGTTTTCGCGGGAACCGTGCCATTCTTCATCGCCATGATCGTGATGACCGTGCTGCTTATCGCCTTTCCGGGCATGGCAACCTGGATGGCGCGGCTGACCTATGGATGAAGCGGCAGCGCCGCCCTGGCATGGTCTGCGATATCGCGCCGACGCGCCACCCAGACCTGGTCGCGGCGTCGCGCCAATAGCCGCAGGATGCCCTCGACCGCGGCGAAGCGCGCCGGCCTCCCGCAGATGCGCAAATGCAGGCCGATATTCAGCATCTTCGGCACGCCCCGCTCGCCCTCAGCGATCAGCGTGTCGATAGCGGCCTCGGCATAATCGACGAATTGCTGCGGTACGACGAAGCCATTGGGGTGAAAAAACTTCATATCATTGCAGTCGAGCGCGTAGGGCAGGATGAACATCGGACCCCCCGAAACCGATCGGTCCCAATAGGGCAGGTCGTCATCAAAGGCATTGCTATCATACAGATAGCCCTGGGCACGCAGGAGTTCCCGCGTCCAAGGGCTGGCACTGCCGCGGCAGAAAAACCCGACGGGGCGCTCTCCCGTCGCCGCCTCGATTGCTGCGGTCGCGCGCAGCAGCGAGGCCTCCTCCTCGGCCCGGTTCGTGAAGTCAGCTTGCGGGCGCCACAGCCATCCGTGATTGGCGGCTTCGTGTCCCCGTACGACACATTCCCGGGCCAAAAGTGGCGTTCTTTCGACCGCCCGGCCGCACATAAAAAAACTCGCCTTGACGCCGTAGCGGTCGAAGGCATCCAAAAAGCGCCCAAGTCCGGCTCGGAGCCCATAGGCGAAAATACCCTCCTGCCCGAAATCGCGGCGGCCGGGGGGGACGACGCTGATGACCTCGCCGATCCGCTCATTCTCAGGATCGCCGGCCTCCATGGCCATCTCCGCTCCTTCCTCGTAATTGACCACGAGCGAAACTGCGAGCTTAGCCCCACCGGGCCAAGCGATGCGTGGCGGGTTTAAGCCATATCCAATCAGGTCGCGGTCCATATGAGCCCCTCCTCGGCATCGATTTTGCATCCGGATGAGGAAATTCGGAACCCCGGGAGATCCAATGCTGCGCCCCTTCGCCCTCGCTGCCGCGCTCTGTCTCGTCGGCCCAGCCTTTGCGCAACAGCCGCCAATCCCGCTCCGTGCAGTTGGTCATTTCAGCCAGAACACGAAGCAGATCGAAATCGAGAAAGCCTTCTACGCCGCGCTGCCGTCAGAGACTGGCATGAATCTGGCGATCACCTTCAATCCGATGGACCAGATCGGCCTGCAGGCAGCTGACGCGCTGCGCCACCTGCGCAGCGGCGCCTTTGACGTCATGGCGGTGCTGATTGGCCAGGTTGCCCGCGATGAGCCTTTCTTCGATGGTATGGACATCATCGGCGTTTCCACCAACGTCTCCGACCTCCGTCAGGCTGTCGCTGCCGGACGCGATGCCGTCGATAAGCGGCTGCAAGAACGCTTCAACGCTAAGGTCATGGCGATATGGCCCTTCGGTCCGCAGTATTTTTTCTGCAATACCCCGACACCGATCAAGAGCATCGGTGATCTCAAGGCTTTGAAGGTACGAAGCTATACGCCTTCGATGACCGCGCTGCTTCAACACGTCGGCGCAATTCCGGTGACGCTCCAGTTCTCGGAAGTCTACCCTGCCCTGCAGCGCGGCGTTGTCGCCTGCGGCGTTACCTCCGCCGTCTCCGCCTATGCCGGGAATTGGGGTGAGGTGACCAACAGTGTCTTCCCGCTTTCGGTCGCGGGCGGCGTGCAGGGGCATTTCATGAGCCTCGCAGCCTGGCGGCGCTTCACACCTGAACAACAGGCGGCGCTGACCAAGGCTTATCAGAAGCTGGAACAGCAGTTCTGGGACTTCGCCGAGGTGAACGACGGCCAGAGCCTGGCCTGTCTGGCCGGCAAAGCGGAGTGTGCCGGACGCAAATTCACTTCGACCATCAGCGCAGTTCCCGCTGAGGACGACGCCAAGGTCCGAGAGGCCGTAGGCTCCGTCGTGCTCCCCTCATTCCGTGACAGCTGCAACCGCGTCTGGGCCGAATGCACACAGGTCTGGAATGCGACCATAGGCAAAGCGCGTGGCTACTCGATCCAATAGCGCCACTGGCTAGAGCAAGACCTCCGTTCAGGTGATCCCACCTGAACGAACATTGCGCTAGGCGGCGATCTCCTCGATCGCCGCCAGCAAAACCTCAAGAGCTGCGGTGAAATCTTCCATCGCCATGGCTTCGGCCGGGTTGTGGCTGCCGCCGGTATTGCGGATGAACAGCATCGCCGTAGGAATGCCCAAGCCCGCGAAAGTGAGCGCATCGTGCCCGGCGCCAGACGCCATCTCCTGGAACGCAATCCCGACCTTCGCCGCGCCCTTGCGCAGGGTAGCCCGCAATCGGCCGTCCATCGGGGCGGGAGACACCGGCAGGACCGGCCCGTAATCGATCTGCACGCCACGCGCTGCGGCGATGAGTCTCGCCTGATAACCGAGGAGGGTCTCCGCTTCGGCGAGCACCGCCGGGTCCTCGCTCCGAATATCAAGGCTGAAGCGCACCGCGCCGGGGATTTTCGTGATGCCTTGCAGCAGCGGGTCGGTAAAGCATTCCCCCATGGTCAGCACGAGGTCCCGCCCGGCCGCCTCGCAGCAGTCCCAGAAATCTTCCAAGGCGTGCGCAAGGGCCGCGACCGCAAGGACCGCATCGCGGCGCGACCGGCGCGGAACCGCGCCGGCATGGCCCCATTCCCCTGTCGCCTGACAAGCCCGATAGCGGATGGAGCCGCGGATGCCGGTGACCACGGCTACCGGGATATGCTGCGCCACAAGCACCGGCCCCTGTTCGATATGCGGCTCAATAAAGCAATGGATCTGGTCCGGTGTGAGGGAGCGGCGCCCCGCCCGGATGAAATCGGGATCAAAGCCCTGCTCGGCCATGTGGCACGCCAGTGACCTGCCACTGTCGCTCCGCAGCAGACGATCCGGCGCATCCTTCGGCAACAGGCCGAAGGCGGCCCTGCTGCCGAGATAGAGCATCGGAAACCAGATCATCTCCTCGGCACGAATGCCGATGATGACGAGGTCACGCCTCAGGCGCCGACCTTCGGCCAGCAAGCGGGCGATCAAGGCGAGGCCCATTACGACACCCGCGGCGCCATCGAAGTTGCCGCCATGCGGCACGGCGTCGAGATGCGAGCCGATCAGGACAGGCGGCGCTCCGCGGTCCGCACCGGGCAGCGTCATGAAGAGCGTGCCGATCGGATCGACCGAAATCTCAAGGTTCAGTCGCTGAGCCGCGGCGCACAGGATGGCATGGGCCGCGCGCTCCCCCGCGCCGTAGCTTGCGCGCGTCACCCCAGGCGGATCGAGGGATGCCTCGCGGAGCGAGGAGAAAAGCGTATCAGCCAGGTCGCTACCCACATCCCTCATGCGCATTCCCCACTACTCCGGTTGCTGGCCGCCTGTTCCATCCGCCCGGTGCGGTGCTGAGGATGAAGCGGACGGCCTTCACGCCTCAATATCCCGAGCGAGGGAGAAAGCGTCGATTTTGGACCAGTCGTCCGCCTCTCAGTTCCGCGCATCCACCCGATCAGACCACCTTGTCAGAGATGCGCTGCGCCACTGGAACGGTCGCGGCAAAGCTTGGCCGCGCCTCCATCCGTGCAGAAAGGGTGACGAGGTTCGCGTACTGGCTGCGCCAGGGGTGCTCGGGAAATCGGACGTCGAGATAGCGAAGGACGGTACCCACGCAGATATCGGCGAGCCCGAAGCGATCGCCGACCACCCATTCCCGCTCACCCGCCAAATGCGTCAGTTCCCGAAGCCCGCCATCGACTTTCCGGCGCTGCCGCGCGATCCATTCGGCGCTTTGCTGCGCCGCCGGCCGGTGGCGTTCCCAGAAGAGAAGCACGCAAGCGTCGCAGACACCGTCGGCAATCACCTCGACCTTGCGCGCGGCGAGACGCTCCCAGGGATCCGCCGGCATCATGGGCGGCTTCGGCCATTTCGCCTCGATGACTTCAAGGATGTAACGGCTCTCGTAGACGCTGGTGCCATCATCAAAGATCAGAACCGGGAGCTTTTCCAGCGGGTTGTGCTGGGGGGTCTGGGTGGTGTGGTCCCAGGGTACCTCGGTAACGAGTTGAAAGGGCAGCTTCTTCTCGGCCAGCGCGATGCGGACCTTCCGCGCATAGGGGCTGGGGGTGGCGCTGAGCAACTGCATCATGACTGAAACCTCCTATCGGTTGGCAGCGGGTTGAATCTCGTTCATGCCATGCGGGCAGATCACGTGGCGAAATGCCCGGCCCTCCTGTCCCGCTTCGAAAGCCGGGCGGAGGCGGGCTTGTTAGGGGCTGGTCAAGCAAGGTGAGGTCGGCGGCGCGCCCGTTGGTTTCATCCACCGGGCCGTAGGTGGTGTTTTCGGAAGGTCGCATGCTTACGTGTCGCGGGTTGTCGTTGTCCATGTCCTCCAACGCCACCGCGGGCGTGCCCTGCCCTCCAGCAGGTGGGTATGTTGCGCCGACAGGACCGCTATTCTATATCGCGTCGTGTCACGGAGAGGTGGCAGAGTGGTCGATCGCGTCGGTCTCGAAAACCGAAGTCCGTGCAAGCGGACCGTGGGTTCGAATCCCACCCTCTCCGCCAGTTCCCGTACGGGTCGCACTCTCCGCCTGGTCGGCCGCCGTGCTGAGTGGCAGCTTTCATGGGGTTTTTGGGGCCGACCTGTTGACTGGCCCGGCGCGGAGACGGCCGGAAATCGCTCTCCGGACGCCAATTCTCTCCGGACCTGCTGACTTGGGCGTTTTAGTACGCTTCTAAAATTCCCCATGAAAACAACTATTTAGGCTACGCCTACAGTGCCCCGAGTTCGATTTACTCTTGGTAGGCGGGTGCTCGAATTCTAACGGTTGCTGTATGTCAGCAGCGGGAGAAGTTGAGGTTGGAGGCAGATTTCAGCCTACCGAAGCGTAACGGCCGCCACTTCAGCACCCGTCGGAGCTTCCAACCTGGTCAGAAGCGAGCGGCAGCGCAGGTTGAACTGGCCCAGCTGGCTGAACCGCTTTTCCATTCAGCCAATCCGCATAGGTCCGGGTCTCGCCGGCCACGAACCATGCTTCGGGACCACGGCAGGAGGACCCATAGACCATCTGGCCTGCCGCCGATGGCGATCCGAACTCCATATCTTTGAGGACGGTGTGAAACTCGCCCGTTTCAGCCTGAGATAAGTATCCGTCGTCTATGGCACGCTGGCGCGCGAACGCGACCGAAGCGACATTAATTGAATCCCGCCTAAGGGCCTCAGAATTCTTAAGGAGAATAAATCTCCCACCTATGACCCTCATTGTTGCGTTAATAGGGTTTTTATTTGTATATTGGAATTTGAAGTCCTGCACTTGTTGTTTTGGAATTGTAGCTGGGCTCGTCAAATTCTGAACAGATGTTGGCCCTGCAGCGCTTGGCGCCGCTCCCCCGACAGTCGGCCGGGGACGGAAATGATCAGAACCCAATATCTGCGACAGAGCAAAGACGTTCTGCCCAAACTCCTCGGCAAATGCCCGATCCCCATCGTCAAGGTGCACAGAATCAGCCTGGTTAAGCACTTCACACGCGCCGACCTCTCGCGCACGCTCCGTCAGGACTTTCTCGACAAATCTGGCATGGGCTGAATTGAACACGCCACAGGTCGTCGTCGCCACAAATAGCGAAGACCAGTCTGCGTCTTGCATCCGATGATGCTCGGCAAACCGACGACGCACAGACCCCGTCTGACCAATATAAATGACAGGCTTTGCCACGAAGCCATCAGCCACATTCGTGGGTTCACGCGGCGGCATCGAGATGCCGGTCAGGAAATAGACCGCGACACGGTCCGCTTCAGGCCGCGCAAGAAGCTGATTCATTTCGGTGATAGGCACGGCGGCGAGCACCGTGGTTCGACCAGCGATCGATACAATACGCAGTCCATCGGGGTCGCCGTTGACAAGCTGCAATCGGACTAGCTGGGACGCCACGCCTTCGGTTCTCCTTGAAAAACCTATCCGAACCGCCTGCGCGCCATGCGTTCCAGGTTCGGATGAGATTGCCCATCGGCCCCAACATCATCCGCCCGTACCCTCTGGACGCCGACCATCGTTCTGCGGATGCGGTTGATCATAGCGGCCGACATAGACCTCCTTCCCCGACAGCCTATCCAGGTAAACGTCAATCCCGTCTTGGTGCCGAAGGAACTGCAATCCCGGCCGAGGCGCCTCAGTCCCAGGCGCGAAACCAAAGGTTTGCGAGAGGGAACCGGCATATTGCCAGCCATCAGGGGCCGCAAAGCCGCCTGGCTCGCTGCCTTTTAGCCACGCGATTGTCACCTGTTCACGGCCGGCAGGGTCCAGGTCAACGCGACCCGCATCAAGCCAATCGCATGCCGACAGCGAACCTCGCTGCTGGTCAACCACGACCATGTCTTGGGCCATGCCATCCCCTAGGTATCGCAGGCCAGCTCCCTCAAGCGATTTGACGAATGCTTCGACATCCGCCGGCACCATAAAGCCGAAGCGGATCAGTTCCCCATCGCTGCAACCCGTCGCATTCGGGACGATCGCGTCGAAGGCGTCCAGCCCGCCAGCGAAGCGGGCCTCGACGGCCTCAAGCCGGAGCACCACAGAGATAGCCTCGACCAGAACTGCCATCGGCTGCTCCATTCCTGCCGTGTATCATGGCAGAACTCGATCCATGTCACCATCCGCGCCTTATCGAAAGCAAACCCGGTGGCCGGGGATGGATAACGCTGCCAGTGATCCTGCGAGAACCAGTCGCCATCGCTACCGCTGCGCTGAGTGGCAGGTTTCCTGGGGTTTTCGGGGCAGACCTGTTGACTGGCTCGGCGCCGAGAAACCCAAAATTCGCTCTCCGGAGGCCAATTCTCTCCAGACCTCCTGACTTGGCCGTTTTAGTACGGAACTCAAAAACCTAGGTCAAAGGCTGGTTTCAGCGCGGTCGGCACTTGATCCGGTTCGAACCCCACTTGCCCGAAATCCGTACTTCGAGAGCGAACACCTTGGTACGGCGCCACCTCACCCGAGCACATCTCGCAGAAACTCAGATTCAGGCGTCACCCCCGACACCCAAAGGCTGTCCCGCGCCCGGGTGCAGGCGACGTAGAGCGAGTGCCGCTCCGTCTCGTAGACCTCCACCAAGTCGGCCTCATCAGTCAGGCGCTCGGCGGCGAAGCCGATCATCTCGCGCAGGAAGGTGGCGTCAGAGCCCTTCTCCAACAGTTCTCGAAGGGCGATCTTGTCG
>CAITYE010000312.1 GCA_903896535.1 uncultured Paracraurococcus sp. | reverse complement strand
GCGATCATGCGCGCCATCTCGGCTGGCGCAGGCCCCCCGGGCAGGTTGCGTGCCCGGATATTCGCCGCCGGGTCCAGGGCCTCGGCCACCACCTCGGACGACAAGCCAAGCGGCGCGCCCAGCACGGACTGGGCGGCGGCATCGACATCGGCCGCGGTGATGGCGTCGGCCGGCTGGCCGGCCGCCAGCGCCGCCCGGACCACCCCGACCACGACCGAATGAGCAACCCGGAACGACAAGCCCCGCTCGCGCACGATCGCATCGGCCAGCTCGGTGGCGCTGCCGAACCCTTCCGCGGCGGCGCGGGCCATCCGCTCGGGGTGCAAGGTCAGCGCCTCCAGCACCTCAGCAAATAGCAGGACCACCCGGGTGGTGCGCTCGGCCGCCTCCAGCACCGGCTCGTTCACCGCCGTCACCGCATCGTTCACATCGCCAAAGGGGGTGTTCTTGGTGCAGGCCAGCGCCGCTGCCTGCGCACCACCGATCATCGCGGCGGCGGCGCGGATATGTTCCAGCGCCGCTGGGTTTTTCTTCTGCGGCATGATGGAGGAGACGGCACAGTGCCGGTCGGCCAATTCGACGAAGGCATATTCGGCCGTGTTCCAGGCCATAAGATCGGTCGCGAGGCGGGAGAGCAGGCTGGCGAGGATCGCCATGGCGGAGGCCGCCTCCAGCGCGTCATCGCGGGAGGCGACGGCGTCGTAGGCGACTTCCAGCAGCGCCGGGAAGCCGAGCTGGCGCGCGGCGAAATCGCGATCCAGTGGAAAGCCGGAGGTCGTCAGCGCCCCGGCGCCGAGCGGACACTGATCGGCATGGACCAGCGCGCCGGCCAGGCGCGTATGGTCTCTCCCCAGCGCATCGGCGGCGGCCAGCAGCCAATAGCCGAAGGTGATGGGCTGGGCGTGCTGGGAATGGGTATAGCCCGGCATCACCGTCCCGGCGTGCTCCTGCGCCAGCCGCAGCGCCGTGCCGCGCAACGCTGCCAGCGCATCGAGCAAGTCCAGCAGCCTCTCGCGCAGCGCCATGCGCCAGGTGGTCGCGTTCAGGTCGTTGCGGCTGCGCCCGGTGTGCAGGCGCCCGCCCGTCTCCGGCCCGAGCGCGGCGATGATCCGCTTCTCGACATAGGAGTAGAGATCCTCCTGGCTGAAATCGACCGGCACCGCCGCCGGACCGGCCTCGGCCAGGGCCAGCACCTCCCGCAGGCAGGCGGTAAGCGGGGGGCGGGCGACGATGCCCTGGCGTTCCAGCATCAGCGCATGCGCGCAATGCGCCCACATCTCATGCCCGAAGACCGCTCGCTGGGCCCGGGCCACCGCCGGGCGGTAATAGCTCTCGACCAGTTTTGGCGAGGGCGGCTCCTTCAGCCGCTCCCGCACCGTCGGCGCCTCGGCCATGCCTGCCTCCCCTTGCCGTTTCTCCTGCTTCGGTGAAGCTAGGCCAGCCGACACAGGGGGGAAAGCGCCATGCGGATCGAACGGATCGAGGCGATCGCCATCGAGATTCCGCTGCCGCGGCGCTTCGCCGGCAGCGTCTATGCCATGACCACGCGCTGCGCCGTCATCACGCGCATCGCCACCACCGACGGGCTGGTGAGCGAGGTCTACAATGGCGACAACCGGGAGCACGGGCGCGAGATCGTGCGCATCATCACCGAGGAGATCGCGCCGCTGATCATCGGCGAGGACGCCATCGCCTATGAGCGGATCTGGGAGAAGGCGCAGGCGATCGCCATTCCCAACCGCGACCGCAAGCTGGCGATGGAAGCCATCGCCTGCGTCGATACCGCGATCTGGGACCTGCTGGGCAAGCGGGCCGGGCTTTCAGTGCGCCAGCTGCTGGGGGGCAGCCGCACCGAGATGCCGATTATTTCGATCGGCGGCTACTACGCTGAAGGCAAGACGCTGCTCGATCTTGCCAAGGAAATGGCGCAGCTGCGCGACTGGGGCATGGGTGGCTGCAAGGTGAAGGTCGGCGGCCTCTCGGCCGAGGCGGATGCCGCACGGGTGCGCGCCGCGGTCGATGGCGCGGGGCCTGGCTTCATGATCTCGGTCGATGCCAATCGCGGCTGGAGCACGGCCGAGGCGATCCGCTTCGCCCGGCTGATCGAGGATCTGCCCATCGCCTGGTTCGAGGAGCCCTGCCACTGGTACGATGAGGCCCGCGGCATGGCCGAGGTAAGGCGCGCGACCCGTATCCCCATCAATGCCGGGCAGAGCGAATACACCGCCCGCGGGGTCCGCCGGCTGCTGGATGCCGGCGCGGTCGATATCGTCAACTTCGACGCCTCGGAAGCCGGTGGCATCACCGAATGGCGCCGCGCCGCGGCGGCCTGCGCGCTGGTCGATGTGCAGATGGCGCATCACGAGGAACCGCAAATCGCCGCCCATATGCTGGCCGGCATCCCGCATGGCATCTGCGTGGAATGCTTCGCCGATCCGGCGCGCGATCCGCTTTGGCCGCATCTGCTGCCCGACGCACCGCGGCCCAAGGCGGGCATGCTGGCGGTGCCCGACCGGCCGGGCTTCGGTATCAGCCTGGATCAGGCGGCTGTCGGGCGCTTCACCATCGCCGCGGCGACGGCGCGCTAGAGCGCGATGCGTTGAGGCGGAATCGCCGAAGGCGCTGAATCGCGCGATCCAACAAAGGCTAGAGCGGGCTGCGTGAACGCATGTGAACGCAGCATGCTCTAGAGTGGGATTCAGCGCCTTCGGCGCTCCCGCCTCAACGCCTCCCGCTCTAAGGCGCGCTCACGGCCGCGCCAGCCAGGCCGCGCCTACGCGCTCGTCACCCGAGGGCAACGGCGCGGCCGGCGCGGCCAGCCAGGC
>CAITYE010000311.1 GCA_903896535.1 uncultured Paracraurococcus sp. | reverse complement strand
GCTGCTGCTCGACGTATTGGCGCACGATGCTGAGCGGAGCGCCACCGCAGGATGCGGCGAAGTAGGACGGCGACCAGAGGACGCCTTTCCAATAGCGCCGGGCAATGTCGGGGCGGCGCTGGCGCAGCAGGCGGGAGGACATACCCTTGAGGGTGTTCACCAGCGGGGAGATCGCCATGGTTGGCGGATACTCGACCAGCAGATGCACGTGGTCGTCCTCGCCGTCACACGCTCGAAGGTCGGCGGCGAAATCGGCGCAGACCTTGGTGAAGATGCCCCGGAGTTCTTCGATGGCCGCGCCGTCGAAAACATGCCTGCGATATTTTGCCAGGAAGACCAAGTGGACATGCAGAGCGAAAACGCAGCCTCTAACAAGGCGAAGGTCACTTGATTGGCTCATAGGCCAAAGCTCAACGGGAGCGGTGATCGAACGCAAGGCCAACACCTACCGGCTCTATCCGACACCAGCCCAAGCGCAGCAGATGGCGCAAACCGCAGGCGCGTGCCGGTTCGTGTTCAACCTTGCGCTTGAGCAGCGCGAGAAATGGTGGCGGCCCGGCCGGCAGTTCAACTATGCCAGCCAATGCCGCGAAGTAACGGCGCTACAGGCCGAGGTCGATTGGCTGAAAGCGGCGCCTGTCCACACGCTGCAACAGGCGCTCAAGGACTTGGATCGCGCCTATCAGAACTTCTTCGCGGGCCGCGCTGGCTATACCAGCCAGATGTGTGCCGCGTGTGCCGTGGTGGATGCGCGAAGCCGGCTGGATCAAGCGCGGTTCGACTGCGTCGGTTGCGGCAACGAAGCCAACGCGGACACCAATGCAGCTATCGTAATCCTACGCCGGGCGGACAGCCCGGTTCAGCCTGTGGAGGGTAGCCGTAGGGCGCCCGTCGAAGCAGGAACCAGCCGGAGGGCGGCGTAATGCGGCCCACCGGAACCCCGGCCCCTCAGGGCCGGGAGGATGTCAGCGAAACCACGCCGCGGCCCTTGTGTTTCACTGGAAAGAAAAATAAGGTTTTCTTCCAGGAGGAACCGATGCGCGCCGCCACGTCTCAGCAACCATCACCCGATCGTCAGGCAGCAGCCACGGTCGTTAGCAAGGCGGTGGTCCGCGCCGCCGCCAATCTCGGCCTCACTAATTCCGGGCTCGCAAAGGTGTTGGGCATCTCGGCCGCCACAGCGTCGCGCCTGCGCGACGGCTCCTACATCTTGCCACACGACAGCAAGCCCTATGAATTCGCCCTGTTGGTGATCCGCCTCTTCCGGGGCCTCGATGCTATGATGGGTGGAGAGGAGCAGGCGAGCCGGTCTTGGATGCATACGCCGAACCGAGCGCTTGCTGGTGCGCCGATCGACCGTATCAATTCGGTGGCCGGGCTGGTCGAGACAGTTGCCTATGTGGACGCCGCGCGCGCTCGCGTCTGAACGCCGCCGGCTGGCTGGCGAGGCGTGGCGGGTGGTCGAGAGCCAATCCGGCGTCGCCACAATGAAGATCGTCGACACGTTGTCCGAGCAAGAGATCCTGGAAGCCGAACTGGAGCGTTCGAAACCGCTGATCCCGACTGAATGCGCGCACCTGCACTGGCTACTATCGACACCTTTCCGCTATACACCCTACCCACATGGTAGCCGATTCCGACGCGCCCGGCAGCGCGAAGGGTGTCTCTACGCGGCCGAGCGGGCCGAGACTGCGGTCGCAGAAGCAGCGTTCTACCTACTCCTGTTCACGCTCGACGCGCCCGGGGCGACGCTGCCCCGCAATCCGCTGGAGCGCAGCGCCTTCAGCTTCCGTTATCGCACCGCGGCCGGGCTCGACCTGCAGGCCCCACCGCTCGATGCAGGTCACGGATGCTGGACCGACCCAGCGAACTACGAAGCCTGCCAGACCTTGGCCGATGCGGCGCGGCAAGCCGAAGTAGATGTGCTGCGCTATGCCTCTGTCCGGGATCCTGCGAACGGCAGCAATCTGGCGGTACTGGCGTGCCGCGCCGTTACATCGAAGCAGCCGGTCGCCTTTCACACTTGGCATCTGATGCTCCGCCCCGACCGTGTCGAGGCGATCCGGGAGATGCCGCGGCTCAGCTTGAGCTTTCTGTTCAGCGACTGGGCGGCAAAGGATTCCCGCATACCCGCTCGGTTGCCGTGAACCGCGAAGAGCGGTGCTGTCATGCAGATCGGCGCCTTGATGGGGCCACGTCATAAAACGGAACTGGATTCACGCTAAGCGGGACCGAGCGCGAACGTCATGCGGCGTCGGCGATGTTCTGGCGACTGCCACGGGGCGCACGAATGCCGTCGGGCTCAACTCGACCGGCTTTGGAACTTGGCATGGTTCTGTGGGGAGCCGCATGCCGGCACGCCTTCCTCTGCGGCAACCGTCTCGGCTGTCATCCCAAGGGCGTCCTGGTGCCGTTGGCGAGCATAAGCCCGGAGCCTGATCTCGAGGCTGACGCCTCGTCGCCGGTCCTCGATAGCGCATCGTGCCCTGGATGGTGTCCTATGCTAGCCGGGCATGGCATGTGGGGGACCAGCATGGGGATCGGTGCATGCCCGGTAGCATGACGCCCACCGCCCTGGCCGCACCGCAGGAGGTGTTGGCGGGGCTAGTCGAGCGCGTCACTTTCCACAGCGAGGAGAGCGGCTTCTGCGTGCTGCGGGTGAAGGCGCGCGGCCGACGGGATCTCGTCACGGTGGTCGGCCATGCGGCGTCGATCTCGGCGGGCGAATGAATCACCGCCGGCGGCGAGTGGGTGAACGACCGCACCCACGGCCAGCAGTTCAAGGCGCGCTTCCTCCGTGCCTCGGCGCCGACCACGGCGGAGGGCATCGGGAAGTACCTCGCCTCGGGAATGATCCGCGGCATTGGCCCGGCCTATGCCGGGAAGCTGGTCGGCGCCTTTCGCGACAGTGTGTTCGAGGTGATCGAAGCCAGCCCCGAGCGACTGCGCGAGGTGCCCGGCATCGGCCCCGTGCGCGCCGGCCGCATCGTCGCAGCCTGGGCCGAGCAGAAGATGGTGCGCGAGATCATGGTCTTTCTGCACCAGCACGGCGTCGGCACTTCCCGGTCGGTGCGCATCTTCAGGACCTACGGCGCCAACTCTATCACGGTGATGACCGACAACCCCTACCGCCTGGCGCGCGACATCCGAGACATCGGCTTCAAAACCGCCGACGCCATCGCCCAGCGGCTCGGGATCGAAAAGACGGCGATCGTGCGGGTGCGCGCGGGCATTTCCTACGCATTGTCGGAAGCGACAGGGCAGGGCCATTGCGGCCTGCCACGGGAGGAGCTGGTGCCGCTCGCCGAGAAGCTGCTCGAGGTGCCGGCGGAGCTGGTCGACATGGCGCTGGCGTTCGAACTGGCCGAGGGCACCGTGGTGGCTGACCGGCTGGGCGAGGCGGAGTGCATCTTCCTGGCAGGGCTGTACCGGGCGGAGCGGGCGCTGCCTTGGGGCGCGATCGACGCCGAGCGGGCCCTCGCGTGGGTCGCTGCAAAGATTGCCCTGACCCTGGCGCCCAGCCAAGCCGAGGCGGTGCGTCTGGCGCTGGCTTCCAAGGTCACGGTGATCACCGGCGGGCCGGGCGTGGGCAAGACGACCATCGTCAACGCCATCCTCCGCGTGCTCGCCGCCAAGGGTGTGCGGATGCTGCTGGCAGCACCGACCGGGCGGGCGGCCAAGCGGATGACCGAGGCGACCGGCCTCGAGGCAAAGACCTTGCACCGGCTGCTGGAGGCCGACCCGGGCACCGGCGGCTTCAAGCGGGACGCCGACAATCCGCTGGACTGCGACCTGCTGGTGGTGGACGAGACCTCGATGGTCGACGTGCCGCTGGCGCATGCGCTGCTGAAGGCGGTGCCCGACGGGGCGGCGCTTCTGGTGGTGGGCGATGTCGACCAGCTGCCCTCGGTCGGGCCGGGGCAGGTGCTGGCCGACATGATCGGCTCCGGCGCCCTGCCCGTCGTGCGGTTGACCGAAGTGTTCCGCTAGGCCGCCGCGAGCCGGATCGTGGTCAACGCGCACCGCATCAACCGCGGCCTGATGCCGGAGCTGGAGCGGGCTGCGCCGGAGAGCGACTTCCACTCTGTGCCGGCGGCGGATCCCGAGACGGCGGTGCAGCGCATTGTCGAGTTGGTGCAGCTGCGCATCCCACGCCGCTACGGGCTCGACCCGGTCCGCGAGGTGCAGGTGCTCTGCCCGATGCAGCGGGGCGGGGTCGGCGCGCGATCGCTGAACGTCGAGCTGCAGGCGGCGCTGAACCCGGCGGGCGAGCGCAGGGTCGAGCGCTTTGGCTGGACCTTCGCGCCGGGCGACAAGGTGATGCAGCTCGACAACGACTACGAGAAGGAGGTGTTCAACGGCGACGTCGGCTTCGTCGAGGCGGTCGAGCCGGACGCCGGCGAGCTGTCGGTGGCCTTCGACGGCCGGATCGTGAGCTACGGCTTCGGCGAGCTGGACGCGCTGGCGCCGGCCTATGCGACCACCATCCACAAGAGCCAGGGCAGCGAGTATCCGGCGGTCGTGATCCCCGTGCTGACGCAGCACTACACGATGCTGCAGCGGAACCTGCTCTACACCGGCGTCACCCGGGGCAAGCGGCTGGTGGTGCTGGTCGGCCAGGCGAAGGCGATCGGCATCGCGGTGCGCAGCCTGGCTGGACGGCGGCGCTGGTCGAAGCTGGGCGAATGGCTGGCAGGGCCGGCGCGACATGCTACGCCGGTGTCGTGACCGATTCCGCCGAACCCTTGCCGCCAGGGGCCACGATCCCGACGAAGCTTCAGCCCTGGGAGCTGCACCCGGCGCTGACCGAGGACCGGCTGCGCGTTTGCGCCCGGCTGCTCGCCAATGCCCGGCGCGATGCGCTGGCGATGGCCTCCTACGAGCTCGGCGACGATCCCTGGTCTGTCGGCTGCCGGGCCTATGCCTTCGGGCGAAATCGTCTGGCGCGCACCGCCAGCTCCGGGGCACACAACTGGCTCGGCGTGCTGGACGAGAGCAACGCCTTCGTCTTCTTGATCGAGGATGTGCCCGTGCGGTTCTACCGCGGCCAGGCTGACGAGCCGACCTCGCGCATGCTGCGCCGGCATGCCGAGGAGACGGAGCAGCTTTCGCTCGCGCTGGGCGAAGCTGCGGCTGCGGGGCTGGTATTTCGCCTAGCGGTGGAAACTGGCGAGGGTGGCCGGGTCAATCGGATCGTGTTCCTGGCGCTGCGCGGCGAGGAGGGCGAGGCAGTCTGTGTCTGGCCCGTGTCGCTCGACATGCCGGCGGTCACTGGGAGCGTTCCGAATGTCCAGCTGCGCCTGCTCCCGGATGACGGCTATGCCGGGCCGACGCCGACCAAGGCGCTAGACGGGCGCCACGCCGTTCCCGAGCCCGGAACCACGCTGCCGGCAAAGCGTGCCAGAGCTCTCCGGGCAGCCGACGACCCCGGAGCAAGGCTCGATTTGCCCTTGGCATAGTTCACGCAGCCGATCGTCCGCACCGCCGCCTCTCCATATCGCGCCCTTCTGCGCCTCTCTCTAGCTTCTGAGAAGGGCGCTTTGCACAAGTCAGGCGCCTGGGGAAGACTTTTGCCAATTCATCGAGAGGGCAGGGGGCGGCATGCCGGACAAGGCAGCACGGGCGCAGCGCATCACCGGGGAGCTCCGTGCGATGCGGCTCCGCGTCACGATTGGCCGCCATCTCGAGGATCAGGGCATGGTCACGCCGGCGGCGATCGCCGACGCCACCGGCCTGCCACCCGCCGAGGCCATCCGCCTGCTCAACGCCCGGAAGACCCGCGACGGCGACATCCCCGCGCTCGAGGCGATCGCCGCCCGGCTCGGCCTGCCGATCCCGCCCGTCGATTTCGACCCGCTCGTGCCATCGAGGGCCGGCCAGTGAGT
>CAITYE010000310.1 GCA_903896535.1 uncultured Paracraurococcus sp. | reverse complement strand
TGGCTGAACCGCTGTCGCCGCCTGGCCAAGGATTGGGAATGCTTGAACCAGAACGGCCTCGCCTTCCTGCGCTGGGCTTCAATCCGGATGATGATCAGAAAGCTCTGTCAAAACACCAAATCATCCCGGATCGACTCTAAGGCGCGCCCGGCCGGCGCGGCCTTGCACCACGGCCGCAGTGGCGGGGGGAGACGAGGGCCATGGGCTATCTGCTGATCGCCGATGACGGCACCGATCCGGCAGCGCCGGCTCGCCGGGAAGCGGCCCGGCCGGCGCATCTCGAGAGCATCCACGCTGCTGCGACGCGCGGCATCCTGGTCATGTCGGGGCCTCGCATGCCGGATGACCGGACGACCCGCGGCTCCCTGCAGGTCTTCGATGCCGACCAGGCCGCGATGGACGCCTACATGGCAGCGGAGCCTTTTGCCCATCAGGGCGTCTGGCAGAAAGTGGATCTGCTGCCCTTCCGTATCGCGCCAATGCCCTGGCCACCACAGCCCGGCCGCCCCGGTGGGCCAACGGGGCCGCGGGTTGCCTACGCGATCATTGCCCGCGACGGAACCGATCCCGACGCCCCTGCGCGCCGCACCGCTATCCGCCCACGTCATTTCGAGAGGCTGGGCGGGGAGGTGGCCGCAGGCCGGCTGCTGCTGGGTGGGGCACTTCTTGACGCCCCCGAGGATACGCCCGGGGCGGCCATGATCGGCTCGCTCGTCGCCCTCAACCTCCCGGACGAAGCGGCGGTCCGCGATTGGCTGGACCAGGAGCCCTACATGACCGAAGGCGTTTGGCGGGATATCCGGATTGAGCGCTGGCGGATCGGCGCGCAGCCCTATCCGCCGCTGCCGGGTGCGGCCTGAACCACATACTCTGGCGGCCGTTGCCCGGCTGCCTTATGGCTATCGCATGACCCTGCTGACCGAGACCCTGACCGGCGAGGCGCTGCGAGCCATGCTGCCGGTGCTCGCCCGGTTGCGCTGCGCTGTCTTTGCCGAATGGCCCTATCTTTATGCCGGCGACGCCGAGCGCGAGGCCGCCGAGCAAAGCTGGGGCGAGGCCATGGCCGGCGCGGCCATCGTGGTGGCGCGGGATGGCGAGACACCGGTTGGTCTCGCCACCTGCCGCCCGCTCACCGGGTGTGGGGAGACGATCCTCGGGGCCTTCGCGCGACGCGGCATCGACCCTGCCCCGTTCTGCTATTTCGGGGAAAGCGTGCTGCTGCCCGCCTATCGAGGCAGAGGCCTCGGCCACCCATTCTTCACGGAGCGGGAGGCGCATGCGCGCTCGCTGGGGCTTCGAGCGGCCGCCTTCTGCGCCGTGGTGCGCAATGCCAATGACCCCCGGCGCCCTGCCCATTACCGGCCGCTCGATACATTCTGGCGACAGCGCGGCTACCTGCCGCGTCCGGATGTTTCCTGCGTCTTCGACTGGCGCGAGCTTGGCGATGACCGCGAAACGCCGCATGCGATGGGCTTCTGGCTCAAGGAGCCGCTGTGAAGCCCCTCCGGCTTGGCGCGCTCGCCTGGCCGGTGGGCCGACCGGAGAGCGTCGCGGCCTTCGTAACGCGCCTGGACGCTTGGTTGGAGCAAGCGCGGGGGCGTGCCGAGGTCTGCCTGCTGCCAGAATACACCGTCATGGAACTCGGCGCCGGCCTTGGCGCCACGCCCGGAGAGGCCCAGAGCGAACTCGCGGCGGTAGCGGCGGCGGCGCCGGACCTGCTCGTCGCGCTCCGCGCGCTGGCGATCCGCCACGGGCTGTGGCTGCTGCCCGGCACCCTACCGGTCGCGTGTGGCGACAAGATACTGAACCGGGCACCGCTGATCGCCCCGGATGGCCGCATGGCGTGGCAGGACAAGCTGGCGATGACCCGCTTCGAGGCCGAGCACTGGGGGCTTGTCTCGGGGGCCGGTCCGGCGGTCTTCGACACGCCCTGGGGCCGGCTTGGTATCTCCATCTGCTACGACGCCGAATTTCCGAAACATGTGCGCGCGCAGGTCGAGGCCGGCGCCTGGCTGGTGCTGGTACCGACCTGCACGGATACGATGCACGGCTTCAACCGGGTACGCTTTGCCGCCCAGGCGCGGGCCCTGGAAAACCAGTGCTTCGTTGCCCTGGCGCCGACTGTGGGCGAGGCCCCCTGGTCCGCGGCGCTCGACCATAATCGGGGCTTCGCCGCGGTATTCGGCCCGATCGATCGCGGTTTCCCGGAAGACGGGGTCATCGCCCGTGGCGCACTCGATAGCCCTGGCTGGGTCTTTGCCGAGCTGGATGCGGCGAGGATCGAGCGCGTGCGTCGCGAAGGGGCAGTGCTGAACCATCGCGACTGGCCGCGTGCACCGGTCGCCACGCCACAGCCGGCGCGGTTCGCGTGACGCTGGTCTATCTCGTCGCCGGTGAGGCGTCGGGAGATCTGCTGGGCGGACGGCTGATGGCTGCGCTGCGGCGGCAAGCGCCCGAGCTGGAGTTCGCCGGCATCGGCGGCGAGCGCATGGCGGCCGAGGGCCTGCACAGCCTCTTCCCGATGCGCGAACTCTCCCTGATGGGGCTGCTTGAGGTGTTGCCCTCGCTGCGCCGCCTGGCGCGGCGCCTCACCGAGGCAGAGGCTGATGTGCTGACCCGTCGACCGGACGTGGTGGTAACGATCGATGCGCCGGGCTTCACGCTGCGCCTTGCCCGCCGGCTCCGCCGGCATGGCATCAAAGTGATCCATTACGTGGCGCCGCAGGTCTGGGCCTGGCGCCCCGGACGGGTGAAGCGCATCGCCACGGAGGTCGATGAAATCCTGACGCTGCTGCCCTTCGAGGCGCCCCTCTTCGAGGCCGCCGGCATTGCGGTGCGTTTCGTCGGGCATCCCGTCCTGGAAAGCGGCGCCGATCACGGCGATGCCGCCCGCTTTCGCGCCCACCATGGAATCGCCGCGACAGAGCGCGTCGTGCTGGTGATGCCGGGCAGCCGGCGCGGCGAGGTGCGTCGATTGGGGCGGATCTTCGGCGCGGCGTTGCAGCACCTTGCCACGACAGAGCCAGGTATCCGCCCCGTCGTTGCCCTCTCGGCACCGGTGGAACACGCGGTTCGGGCGGCAACCGCGACTTGGTCCGTGCCGCCGATCCTGGTGCAAACGCCGGAGGAGAAGGCCGATGCCTATGCAGCCGCGGCCGCGGGACTGATCAAAAGCGGTACGTCGAGCCTGGAAGTCGCGCTCGCCGGGGTACCGCATATCGTCGGGTATAAGCTCAACGAAGTGACTGCCCGGATCGCTTGGCTGCTGCTCAAAGTGCGCTACGCCTCGCTGGTGAACCTGCTCCTCGATCGTATGGTGGTACCAGAATACCTCCAGTCCCGCTGCACCCCGGGCAATCTTGCTGACGGGTTGCGGGGGCTCCTGCGCGAGCCGGATAGGATCGCGGCACAGCGTGCAGGCTTCGCCGAAGCGCTCGACCGGCTGCGTCCGCCGGCAGGCTTGCCGAGCGAGGCGGCCGCGACCGCCGTGCTCAAGGCGCTGCAGAAGTGAAGCAGCCGCTCAGTAAAGGCCGCCGAGACCCTGATCCGGCATGCCGCCGGAGGCCTTCCGCGCGGGCTTGGGCGGCGGCGGCGCCGCGCGTGCTGCCTGTTCGGTACCGGGGACGAAGGCCTCGGTGATCTGGCCGGCCTTGCCGCCGGCCATCTTGACCAGCGCCACGCCGTTAGGCGCCCGGAACGGGACAGCCGGGCTATTTTTCAGCGCCGCCTGAAGAACCTGCCGGAAGATCGGCGCGGCATTTTCACCGCCGGTCTCGCCGCGGCCGAGCGGGCGCGGGTCGTCGTAACCAAGCCAGACCGCGATCACGAGATCGGGGGTGTATCCGACGAACCAGTTATCCTGATAGTCATTGGTCGTGCCGGTCTTGCCGGCGATCGGACGGCCCGTCGCGGCGCGCTTGCCGGTGCCGTGCTGGACGACGCCGGTGAGCATATTGGTCATCTGATACACGGCGATCGGATTGGCGATCTGCGGCCGGGCATCGGTCAGTGCGGGCACGCCGCCCGTCGGGTCGGTGGCGCTGCAGCCTTCGCAGCTGCGGGTTTCACTGCGCCAGACGACATGGCCGCGACGGTCCTGGATGCTGTCGATCAGCGTCGGCACGACCTTGCGTCCGCCCGAGGCCAAGCCCCCGTAACCTCCGGCCATGCGGAGAACGGTGGTCTCCCCAGCACCGAGCGCATTCGCGTAGACTTTTAGCAGGCGATCGGAGACGCCGAAGCGTGCCGCGGTCTCCGCCACCTTCGACATGCCAACTTCCATCGCCACCCGGATGGTGACGAGGTTCAGGGAGCTTTCCAGCGCCTGGCGCACGGAAACATAGCCGCGGCCAGTGCCGCCGCCGTAGTTGGTCGGGCGCCACACGGTATTGCCCGTTCGGACTTCGATCGGCCCATCGAGGAAGCGAGTCGCGGGGGTGACCCCGGCTTCCAGGGCCGGCAGATAGACGAAGGGTTTGAACGAGGAGCCGGGTTGGCGCATCGCCTGTGACGCGCGATTGAACTGGCTCTTGTCGAAGGACCAGCCACCGGCCATGGCAAGCACCCGCCCGGTTGTCGGATCGAGAGCAACGATGGCCCCCTCGACTTCCGGGGTCTGCCGCAGGGCCAGCCGGGTTGATGTCGGGCTGCCGAGTTGTTCGACCATCACCACATCGCCCGGCTGCACAACGTCGCGCATGCCGGACATACCCCGGAAGCGCTCTTCCGATATTTTTTTCCTGGACCACATGACATCGGCCATGTTGAGCGTCCCGATGCGCGGCACCGGAGGGCTGTTGGGATCGGGCCGTTCTATCCACGCCATACGGGCGTCGCGATCACGGACCTCCAAAGCGACTGCAAACTTCCAATTCGGCAAAGGCCCCCCGCTACGCGGCAAGGCAGCAAGCGCAGGGAACCATTCGGTGGCGCCCGCCGGGATCTTGGCAACCGGACCAAGCCAGCCACCGTGGCCACGATCGAAGGCCAGGAGTCCGCGGCGCAGAATCTGTTCGGTTTCCGCCTGCAACTCGGGATCGAGCGTCGTCCGGACAACCAGCCCGCCGCCGACCGCCTCTTTTTCCCCGAAGCGAGAGATCAGTTCGCGCCGCACATCCTCGGTGAAGTATTGGCCGACCTGCAACACTTCCGGGCGCCGGGTTGGTTTCGGGATGATGGGCTGGGTCTTGGCCTGTTCGGCCTCCCCCCTGGTGATCGCTCCGTCTTCCGCCATCCGATCAAGGACGTAGTCGCGACGGTTGCGGGCGGCTTCAGGGAAGCGCACCGGGTTCAGGTTATTCGGCGCCTTGGGCAAGGCACCAAGGAAGGCCATTTCGCCGATCGTCAGTTCATCCAAGCCCTTATTGAAATAGGCCTGAGCAGCGGCGGCGACGCCATAGGCCTGGGCGCCCATGAAGATCTCGTTCAGATAGATTTCTAGGATGCGCTCCTTTGGCAGCGCCTCCTCAAGCCGGGTGGCGAGGATCGCCTCACGCAGCTTGCGAGTGATTGAGCGTTCGGCGCCGACCAGCATGTTCTTTGCGACCTGCTGGGTGATGGTCGATGCGCCGACGGCCCGGCGACCGGAGCCATATTGCTCGGCGTTGGTGAGCGCGGCGCGGAGAATACCAATCGGATCGACGCCCTTATGCTCCCAGAACCGCTGGTCCTCCGCCCCGATAAAGGCCGCCTGGAGAGTCTTCGGGATGACTTCAATCGGCACGAAGATCCGGCGTTCAGTCGCCAATTCGGCCATAAGCCGCGAATCCGCGGCGTAAACACGCGACATCTGCGACGGCTGATAATCCGCCAACCAGCGGTAATCCGGCAGGTCGGAGTTGACTTGGTGCCAAAAGGCAATCCCGGCCACGCCCGTGCCAATGACGCCGACAGCTACCAGGGCCAGCAGGCCAGACAGCAGGCTGGCGAAGCCACTTCCCCACCGACTTCGGCGCTTCCGCTTCGGCTTCGGCTTCGAACGGGCATCCGGTCGCGGCGCGCCGGCCGATTGGCCGGTGCGATCCGGGTTCGGTATGGCAAGATCGGGATCTGAGCGGTAATCTGGAGGCGCCATGGTGCCACGTCATATACTGCTTGGCCGGGCGTTGCGACAGTGTTCCGCAGAGAGAAAACCGGACCGGAATGGCAGGTAGTATTTATTCCCCGGCACGCATCCCCGTCGCCTGGATAACCCGCCGCCAAGTTTCCCGATCTGCGAGGATTTCCGCCCGATACGCCTCCGCCGAGCCGTTGACCGGGATCATGTGCAGTGCCTCCAGGCGATGGCGGAAGTCAGGCCGGTCCATGGCCTGATTCAATCGTCGACTCCAGAGTTCGACCATCTCAGCCGAATGGCCTGCGGCGATGACCACGCCATAACCGACATCGCCGACAAAACCAGGCAGGGTATCCTTGAGAAGCGGCACCGCCGGCAGGGCTGGGTTCGGGGATGGTGAGGCGAGACCGAGGGGCCGCAACTTCCCCTCGCGGATATATGCGATGGATTCTGTCAATAAACTGAAATAAAGCTGGCTATTACCAGCGAGTATATCGAGCAGAGCCGGTGTCCCTCCACGGTATTGGATCTGTTCCATTCGGATATCGGCTTCGTGCATGAGCCGGATAGCCAGCATCTGGGTCAGTGAGCCAGTGCCCGATTGGCCAATATTGAGCTTCCCGGGATGGACGCGGGCATAGGCGATCAGTTCGACAAGGCTGGCATAAGGCGCCTGCGGCGAGCCAACCAGGACGATCGGAACGCGAATCAGATTAGCCACCGGCATGAGGTACCGATCTGTATCCAGCGGCGGATTGGCGCCGGGAAGGATGGGCGAAGTGGCGAGCGTGGTATTCGAGGCAAGGCCGAGCGTCTGACCATCCGGCGGGGCCGAGGCAACCACTTGCATGCCGATGAAGGTCCCGGCGCCGCTGCGGTTTTCGACCACGATCTTGTTGCCGCCCAGCTCAGGCCCGAGCGCGTCAGCAAGGAGCCGCGCCAGGGTGTCGACCGTACCACCCGGCGCGTAGGGGACGATAAGCCGCACATCCCGCCCAGGTGACTGCGCCCACGCAAGAAGCGGCACGATCAAGAGCAGCCAGACGGTGACGAGATAGCGCAACATGGACAGACCCGCACAAACAGGATGGGAAGCAGGCTATCCCGCCGCCGGGCGATTGCCGAGGCCACCGCCAGCACCATCCTCGCCGGCCGGCCGGCACCGGTCGCGCGCGGCGACAGCCGCCGCGCGAAGCTTTGAAGCTCTGGCTCCTGGTGGTGCGTGCCAGACGG
>CAITYE010000309.1 GCA_903896535.1 uncultured Paracraurococcus sp. | reverse complement strand
GTCGATCCGGATTGGCAGGGCGAACTGCCGCGCACCGATTTGCTCGGCCGCGATGGCACAAGGCGGCATATCCTTGGCAGCATCGACCGGGCCATGCTGCAGAGCTGGGCCAAGGAACAAGGCAGATGAACACGATCACCGGCTGGCATGCCCATATCTACTTCGACCCGCAGGCGACCCGCGGCGAGGCCGAGGCGTTGCGCTCCGGCCTCGCCAGGAGCTTCCCGGAGGCGCTGTTGGGCCGCTGGCACGATGCGCCGGTCGGCCCCCACACTGCCGCGATGTTCCAAGTCGCCTTCGCGCCGGCGCTCTTTGCCACGCTCGTCCCCTGGCTGGCTCTGCATCGCCAGGGCCTGCCCGTGCTGGTGCATCCGGAAACCGGCCGGCAGCGCGCAGACCACATCGATCATGCGCTCTGGCTGGGGACGATCCTCCCGCTCAAGGCGGAGATATTGCCGGAATAGGCGCATCGCCCCTGACCGGCCTGAACGCGGTCTTGACGCTCCCGCACCGCAGCCTGAGTCTCTAGGTTAAGGAGATACTCCATGCCCCTGCTTGCCCGCCGCGCCGCGCTGACCGGCCTCGCCTCACTCGCCGGCGTGGCCGCTGCCCGGGCTCAGTCGGCTTGGCCCAGCCGTCCGGTCCGCTTCGTCGTCCCTTGGCCCCCGGGCGGGCTAAACGATGTGATCGCCCGCTGGTTCAATGAGCGGGTGCAGACGCGGCTTGGCCAGACCATCGTGAACGACTTCAAGCCAGGCGCCGGCGGGCGCGTGGGCGTCGCCGATATCGCCCGTGCCGCCCCGGATGGTTACACGATCGGCATGGGCAATCTCGGGCCGCTGACGATCTTCCCCAATCTCTACAGAGATATGCCATTCGATGTGGGGCGTGACCTTGCGCCGGTGATGATGTTCGCCGCCTCGCCGCTCGTACTGGTGGTGAATCGCGATCTGGGGGTCGATAACGTGGCCGGCTTGATCGCGCTGGCCAAGGCCAAGCCAGGGACGCTCAATTTCGCTTCCATCGGCATCGGCATGGCGCAGCACCTGATCTTCGAGATGTTCAGGCTCCGCGACGGCATCAGCATGGAACACGTCCCCTACAAGGGGGCGGGCGACAGCCTGTTGGCGATCACCGGCAATGATGTCCAGGCGATGTTCGAAACGCTGCCCTCCATTCTGCCGCCAATCAGGGATGGCCGCGTGAAGGCGCTGGCGGTGACGACGCCGCAGCGGGTCCCGCAACTACCCGACGTGCCAACGCTGAAGGAACTCGGCTACGACGTAGACGTCGCAACCTGGTACGCGGTCATCGCCCCCGCCAAGACGCCCGAGCCGATCCTGGACCGGCTCTATGCCGATTATACCGCCGTCTCGCTGCTGCCGGAGACGCAGAAATTCCTCGCCGAACAGGGCCTCATCTATCTGCCGAATACCCGTGCCGAATTTGGCGCGCGCATCGCGGCCGAGACAGCGCGCTGGCAACGCATTATCGCCGAACGTGGGATCAGACTGGAGTAGCGCCATGCAGCTTTCCGAAATCGGCGGCCCTGCCGCTTGGCGTGGCGACCAACTCGCCGCCAGGGGCTTTTGGCCTCGTCGTCTTAGCGCGGCCGAGATCACCGCCCTTGATGCCGCGCTGTCCGCCGCCAAGGCGGCCAACCTCTCCCCGCCGCACCTCCGCGCCGCTGGCTTCCCGGCTGGCGCCCTGGCCACGCTGCTGGCCGAGGTCGCCGAGGAACTCGAGCACGGTGCAGGCGTCGTCCGCCTCTCCGGCCTGCCGGTCGAGCGCTATAGCCCAGCCGATCTGAAGACCGTGTTCTGGGGCTTCTGCGCCCAGCTTGGTACGCCGCTCCACCAAAACACCCGGGGCGAGGTCCTCGGTGAGGTGAAGGATGAGACGGGTCAGGGCGTGGCGATTACCGGGGGCGGCCCAGGGCCAGTGCCCTCAGCGCGGATGCGCAGCCGATCCACCGGTCCGCTGCGCTGGCATACCGACAAGTGCGATGTACTGGCGCTGCTCTGCGCCTCGAACGGCATCTCAGGCGGCATTTCCAAGGTGGTCTCGACCATCGCCATCCAGGACGAAATCCGGCGTCGCCGGCCCGATTTGCTTCAGGTGCTCTACCACGATGTCTGGCGCATGCGGCCAAAGGATGAGGAAGGCGGCGGCAATCCGGACAGCGTATTCCGGATGCCGGTCTTTGCCCGCGGCCCGGATGGCAGCTTCACCAGCCAG
>CAITYE010000308.1 GCA_903896535.1 uncultured Paracraurococcus sp. | reverse complement strand
TGGCTGAACCGCTGTCGCCGCCTGGCCAAGGATTGGGAATGCTTGAACCAGAACGGCCTCGCCTTCCTGCGCTGGGCTTCAATCCGGATGATGATCAGAAAGCTCTGTCAAAACACCAAATCATCCCGGATCGACTCTTAGCGTCTCTGGCTCCCAAAGCTGTGCAGGAAACGCCTAATCGCCAATATTAATAAATAGATCGTTCGGAGAAACAAGGAATGTCAGCATCAAAAAAGTTCATGCATAATGAGAAAAAAGTTTTACTTATATTTTCCGCACTATATATTTTGTTTTTCAATACAACTTCGCTTGCTCAAAACCCAAATAACAACATTTCATTATGCGCGGTCGACAAAAATTCAGTTATTCCCCTTGGAGAGATAAACACACCGAAAACATTTGAAAATGATTTATTTTTTATTCCCTGTGAAGTAAGAATCCATTCTCCTGTGTCGGCAGAACGACTCAATGAAAATAGACTTTGGGTGTCCATCACAAGCATGAATATAAATAAAATACAGATACGAGATGACGACAAAGTAGATGATATTATATGCAATTCGGTCCGCGAACTTGTCGCAAGTTCTTTTGGTAGAAGAGCTGCAGATCTATTTCACTATAACAGATTTGATGTTGGTGGTAGGCCCGGGTGTATCGCATCTATAGAGCCTAAAAGAATGGTAGGAAAATGGTTTATTATCTATAATGGAGCCCTGGTAATGATAAACATTAGTGCAGAAAATAAAATATATTACGAGTCTGCGTTGGAGCATCTCATTAATAATGTTCACTTTAAAGGAGATAATTTAATTATTATAAATTGGGGAGAAAATAATACGCTTCAGTATTACTATTATGCATATTCACCATTAAAAGAAGGGATAAAAACAATCACAATAGCAATTGTATCTTTTTTAATAACCGCATTTATATTGAAACGTATTAAAATTCGTAAGTAAAATGCTGAGATTTTGGCAAAAGGGAGAAAAGCATGTCCAATGTAGCCGCTTCACAAGCTTTGGGACAAAGTGCTGGTGCGGTTGGCGGGGTACTGGTCGGTTTCAGCGCCACTGTCGCGGGATCAGGATCGGCTCCGGCATTTAGGCCGCGAGACGCGTCACCGCCGCGTCAGGCCGTTCACGCCTAAGGACGCCGGCGGAAAAATCGCGCGCTCCCCTTCCGTCCTACCCGCCTGTAGTCTCCGGCCAAGGGAGCAACGCATGGACGAGGATTTCCGCAAGGCCGCGCTGGATTATCACCGCTATCCGCGGCCGGGGAAGCTCGCCATCGAGCCGACCAAGCGCATGGCGACGCAGCGCGATCTGGCGCTGGCCTATTCCCCCGGCGTCGCCGCGGCCTGTGAGGCGATCGCCGCCGACCCGGAGGCGGCCTGGGACTACACCACGCGCGGCAATACGGTGGCCGTCATCTCCAACGGCACGGCGGTGTTGGGCCTCGGCGCCATCGGCGCGCTCGCCGGCAAGCCGGTGATGGAGGGCAAGGCGGTGCTCTTCAAGAAATTCGCCGGCATTGATTCCATCGATATCGAAATCGAGGAACGCGACCCCCAGAAGCTGATCGAGATCATCGCCCCGTTGGAGCCGAGTTTTGGCGCCATCAACCTCGAAGACATCAAGGCCCCCGAGTGCTTCGAGGTGGAGCGCGTGCTGCGCGAGCGCATGCGCATCCCGGTCTTCCACGACGACCAGCACGGCACCGCCATCATCGTCGCGGCCGCCATCCGCAACGGGCTGCTGCTGCAGGGCAAGCGGATCGAGGCGGTGAAGCTGGTCAATACCGGCGGTGGCGCCGCCGCGCTCGCCTGCCTCGACCTGCTGGTCGCCATGGGGCTGAAGCGAGAGAACGTGACGGTCTGCGACATTGCCGGCGTGGTCCATAGCGGGCGCAATGACCTCGACCCCTACAAGGCGAAATATGCGCGGGAGACCGCGGCGCGGACGCTGGAGGAGGTGTTGGACGGCGCCGATATCTTCCTCGGCCTCTCGGCACCGCGGGTGCTGAAGCCGGAATGGCTGGGCAAATTCGCCCCAAAGCCGCTGATCCTGGCGCTGGCCAATCCCGACCCGGAGATCATGCCCGAAGCCGTGCGCCTGGCGCGCCCGGATGCGATCGTCGCCACGGGGCGGAGTGATTATCCGAACCAGGTGAACAACGTCCTCTGCTTTCCCTTCATCTTCCGCGGCGCGCTCGATGTCCGCGCCACCGCGATCAATGAGGCGATGAAGGTCGCCGCCGCCGATGCCATCGCCGCCCTGGCGCGGGTCGAGGCGAGCGAGGTGGTTGCCGCGGCCTATGGCGGGCATGCCCCGGTCTTTGGGCCGGACTACATCATCCCCCGCGCCTTCGATCCGCGGCTGATCCTGGAAATCGCCCCGGCCGTCGCCCGCGCCGCGATGGCGACCGGGGTTGCCCGCCGCCCGATCCTCGATTTCGACGTTTATCGGCGAGAGCTGGAGCGCTTCGTCTTCCGCTCCGGCTATCTCATGCGCCCGCTGTTTGAAGCCGCGCGCCAACGGCCGCGCCGCGTCGCCTATGCCGAAGGGGAGGAGGAGCGCACGCTGCGCGCGGTGCAGACCGTGCTGGATGAGGGGATTGCCGAGCCGGTGCTGATCGGCCGGCGCGCGGTCATTGAGGAACGCGCCAAGGCCATGGGGCTGCGCATTGATTTCGCGGAGTCGGTGCGCATCCTCGACCCGGTGGCGGATGCGGCGGTCTTCGCACCGCTGGTGCCGCTCTATCAGGAAAAGGTCGGCCGGCGCGGCGTGTCCCCGGCCGCCGCCGCGCGGCGCCTCGGCACCCGCGCCACGGCCGCCGCCGCCGCCCTGCTGGAAGCGGGCCAGGTTGATGCCGCGCTGGTCGGCGGCAGCGGTGACTGGCTGCGGCAATGGCATGACGCCTTCGATGTCATCGGCAAGGCGCCGGATACCAGCCGGGTTTATGCGCTGTCGGCCGTCATCGCGCCGACGGGGACGCTGTTCTTCGTTGATACCCACCTGCTGGTCGAGCCCAATGCCCAGCAGATCGCCGAAATGACCTGCCTGGCGGCGGCGGCGGTGGCGGCGTTCGGACTGACGCCCAAGGTGGCGTTGGTCAGCCATTCCTCCTTCGGCGAGTCCCATGCGCCGAGCGCCCGGGTGCTGCGCGCCGCCCTGCCGCTGATCCGCGCCCGCCGCCCGGATCTGGAAGTGGATGGGGAGATGCACGCCGATGCCGCGCTGGTGCCCGCCATCCGCGCCCGCGCGGTGCCCTCCTCGACCCTGACCGACACGGCGAACCTGCTGGTCTTCCCCAACCTCGATGCCGCCAATATCGCGTGTAACCTGCTGCGTGCGGCGACCGAGGGCTTGCAGGTGGGGCCCATCCTGTTGGGGATGAAGAAGCCGATCCATGTGCTGGTGCCGAGCGTGACCGCGCGCGGCATCGTCAACCTGACGGCGATCGCGGTGCATGAGGCCAATGCGGCGCGGGACGCTGCCGGATAGCTTGGCCGCGTTCGCGGGTTGTTCTATACCGCTCGCGTGTCCGATTATCTCGCCCGCCTCAATCCCGAACAGCGCGCCGCGGTGGAAACCCTGGACGGTCCGCTGCTGGTGCTGGCCGGCGCGGGCACCGGCAAGACCCGGGTGCTGACCACCCGCTTCGCGCATATCCTGAAATCCGGCCGCGCCTTCCCGGGGCAGGTGCTGGCCGTCACCTTCACCAATAAGGCGGCGCGGGAGATGCGGGAACGCGTCGCCGCCATCCTCGGTGAGCCGGCTGAGGGGCTTTGGCTTGGGACCTTCCACGCGCTTTGCGCGCGCATGCTGCGCCGCCACGCCGAACTCGTCGGGCTGACCTCCAGCTTCACCATCCTCGACCCCGATGACCAGCTGCGCCTGTTGAAACAGGTGATGGATGCGGGCGGCATCGACCTGAAGCGCTGGCCGGCGCAGGGGCTGATGGCGGTGATCCAGCGCTGGAAGGATCGTGGCCTGTCGCCGGACCGCGTCACCCCGGCCGAGGAGAGCGACTATGCCGGCGGCCGCGCGCGCGCGCTCTACGCCGATTATCAGGGCCGGCTGCGCGCGTTGAACTGCGCCGATTTCGGCGACCTGATGCTGCACATGACGGAGATCTTCCGCGCCCATCCGGAAGTCCTGGCGGAATGGCAGCGCCGCTTCCGCTATATCCTGGTCGACGAATACCAGGACACCAACCTGGTCCAGTATCTCTGGCTGCGGCTGCTGGCCCAGGCCAGCCACAATATCTGCTGCGTCGGCGACGATGATCAGTCGATCTATTCCTGGCGCGGCGCCGAGATCGAAAACATCCTCCGCTTCGAACAGGACTTCCCCGCCGCCCGCGTGGTGCGGCTGGAAGCCAATTACCGCTCCACCCGGCCGATCCTTGGCGCCGCCGCGGGCCTCATCGCGCATAACAAGGGCCGCCTGGGCAAGACGCTGCGCCCGGGGCGCAACGACGCGGCGGGGGACAAGGTGCGCGTCGTCGCCCTCTGGGACTCCGAGGAGGAGGCCCGGATGGTGGGTGAGCGGGTGGAGACGGCGCAGCGCGCCGGCACCTCGCTGGGTGAGATGGCGATCCTGGTCCGGGCCGGTTTCCAGACCCGCGCCTTTGAGGAGCGGCTGATCACCCTTGGCGTGCCCTATCGCGTCGTCGGCGGGCTGAAATTCTACGAGCGCGCGGAAATTCGCGACGCCATGGCCTATCTGCGGGTGCTGAACCAGCCGGCCGATGATCTGGCCTTTGAGCGCATCGTCAATGTGCCGAAGCGCGGGCTGGGCGATACCGCGCTGCGCCGGATGCACGAGATGGCCCGGGCCGAGGGCATCCCCATGGTGGTCGCGGCGGCGAAGCTGGTCGGCGCGGGCGGCCTGGCCGGGCGCGCGCGGCAGGCGCTGTCGGACCTGCTGCAGGGCTTTGATCGCTGGCGCGCGGCGCTGGCCAGGGAAGGCCATGTCGTCGTCGCCGCAACCCTGCTGGAGGAGAGCGGCTATACCGCCATGTGGCAGCAGGACAAGTCGCCGGAAGCGCCGGGGCGGCTGGAGAATCTGAAGGAGTTCCTCCGCGCGCTGGGCGAGTTCGAAAGCCTTGCGGGGTTCCTTGAGCATGTCGCGCTGGTGATGGAAACCGATGAGGCGGCGGCCGAGGCGCGGCTTTCGCTGATGACGCTGCATGCGGCGAAAGGACTGGAATTCGACGTCGTCTTCCTGCCGGGCTGGGAGGAAGGCCTCTTTCCCCACAACCGCGCCATCGAGGAGGGCGGCGAGAAGGGGATCGAGGAGGAGCGGCGGCTGGCCTATGTCGGCATCACCCGCGGGCGCCAGCAGGTGATTGTCTCGGCCGCCGCCAATCGCCGGGTCTACGGCAATTGGACCAGCAGCATCCCCTCCCGCTTCCTTGAGGAGCTGCCGGCCGAGCATGTGCTGCGCGAGGGCGGCGCGCTGGCGGAGCGCGAGCGGTTCGCCGCCATGCCGAGCGTCTTCCAGGGCGGCGGACTCCTCGCCCGCCGGCCCCGGGTGATCGA
>CAITYE010000307.1 GCA_903896535.1 uncultured Paracraurococcus sp. | reverse complement strand
TATTGAGCGCTTTACCCAGGCAGTGCGGCGTTGACCCCCTTGGCGCGGCGCTGATACGCCAAAGGCAGGCAGGGAAACGAGACCATGCAGGCGACGCTGACCAGGGCCGAGCGGCTGTCCCGCCGGCAGCAGGCCTTCCGGAAAGATTTCCGCGGCAAGATTGGCCGCCTGTACCACGGCTGGGCGCATGTCGCGCTGATCTACGCGATCGGCGGCGCGGCGATCTGGCACTTCGCCCGTCAGCTTCATGCGCCTGCCTGGTTCGAGTGGTTGATCGTGCCGCTCGCCTTCCTCGGCGCCAATACCTTTGAGTGGTGGATCCATAAATACGTGATGCACCGGCCGATCAGGGGGCTGATGGGCATCTACAAGCGGCACACGCTGGCACACCACCAGTTCTTCACCGAACACGAATACACCATCGACAGCACGCGCGACTTCCGCATCGTATTTTTCCCGCCCTATGCGCTGGTCACCTTCCTGGCGATGTCGGTCGTGCCGGCCTTCCTGCTGAACCGCGCCGGACTGCCCGATGCCGGCTGGCTGCTGCTGATCACCAATACCGCGCTGTACCTGAACTACGAGTTCTTCCACTTCTGCTGTCATGTGAAGGACGACCGTCTTGTCCGGCATATCCCCTTCATCAACACTATCCGTCGTCACCACGCCGCGCACCACAACACCGCCATCATGATGGAGCGGAATTTCAACCTGACCTACCCGATCGCCGATTGGCTGTTCGGGACCTCCGATCTGAAGCGCGGGCTGCTGGGGCATCTGTTCAACGGCTATGAGGCGCGCTTCGTGCGCCCCGACCTGAAGCGGGTGAAACACACGAAGGACGACCCGGCCGCTGGCCTGCCGCGTACCGTGCCGCTGGCGGCCGAATAAATGGCCGCGCTGACGCCGCTCGATGGTGGGCAGATCAAGCGTGGCCGCGCCTCTCTCATCGGCGGTATTGCGGTCGCGATCGGCGTCTTCGTGCTCTGGCTGGCAATCGCGCGTGACCTTGGGGTGACAAGCACCCCCGTGCTCGGTCTCGGTGCCTTGGTGGGTGCGCTGGTGGGCCTGTGGATCTGGAAGGCGGACCTGTAGAGATCCGCCCCGCTTTGCTTATCGCAGGGCGGCGTTGATCTTTTCAAGCGCGCTCGCACCAGGGACCAGCGCCTTGTCGTCCAGCCGGTTCAGCGGCAGGGCAACAGTATCCAGATGGCTGTGCATGTCGTGCGGCTCCGGATCGACAAAGAGCAGCCCGGTCACGATTTCCCCGGCTGCTTTGCGTTCCTGGAGATGGTTCATGGCGCCGACCCGATTGGTCGGGTCATAGCCGCTGTGCAGCTTGCGTAGCCGCAGGACGGAGCCATCATGCTGCGTCACTTCCCGCACCTCGCCGGGCTCGTATTCCGCCGTGATGCTCTCCCGGCCCAGGATGACGTCGAGCTGGTTCATCGCCTCGTTGTGCTCACGAACGAAGTCGTAGCTTTTGGTCGAGCCTTCGTGGTTGTTGAAGGCGACACAGGGGCTGATGCAGTCGATGAAGGCCGCGCCCTGGTGGCTCAGCGCGCCCTTGATCAACGGCACCAGCTGCGACTTATCGCCCGAGAAGCTGCGCCCGACATAAGTGGCGCCCAGCTGCAGCGCGATGCTGACCAGGTCGATCGGCTCGTCGGTATTGACGGTGCCCTTCTTGGCCTTGGAGCCCTTATCGGAGGTTGCCGAGAACTGACCCTTGGTCAGCCCGTAGACGCCGTTGTTCTCGACGATATAGGTCATGTTCACAGCGCGGCGAATGCTGTGCGCGAACTGGCCGAAGCCTATCGAGGCGGAATCGCCATCGCCCGAGACGCCGAGATAGATCAGCTCGCGGTTGGCGAGGTTTGCGCCGGTCAGCACCGAGGGCATGCGCCCGTGCACGGAATTGAACCCGTGCGAAGCGCCCAGGAAGTAGTCCGGCGTCTTCGAGGAACAGCCGATGCCTGAAAGCTTGGCGACGCGATGCGGCTCGATCGCCATCTCGAAGCAGGCCTGGATGATCGCCGCCGAAATCGAATCATGACCGCAGCCGGCGCAGAGGGTGCTGATCGCCCCCTCATAGTCACGCCGGGTGAAGCCGAGCTCGTTGGTCGGCAGCTTCGGGTGGTGCAGCTTGGGCTTGGGGAGGAAGCTCATTCGGCGGCGGCTCCGGCAAAGGGGACGACCTTCAGCGCGGCTGCGCGATCGGCGATGGCCGAGCGGATGAAGCGGGCGGTGATGGGCGTACCGTCATAGTGAAGGATCGGGATCAGCTTGGCGGCGTCGATATTGCCTTCGATCATCAGCATGCTGCGCAGCTGGGCGTCGCGATTTTGGTCAACGACGAAGACGCGATCGTGCCGGGCAATGAATTCCATGATGTCGTCATGGAACGGGAAGGCGCGCACGCGCATCGCGTCCAGGTGGACGCCATCGGCCTCCAGCTGCGCGAGTGCTTCCTTCATCGCAGCTGAGGAACTGCCGTAATATAGCACCCCGGTGCGGGTCGGGGTCGTGGCTTGCCGCTCCACCGGGTGCGGTACAAGCGTCTTCGCGGTCTCAAATTTCTGCAGCAGGCGCTGCATATTGTCGACATAGGCGCTGCCCACCTCGGTGTACTTCGCGAAGCGGTCGCGTGATGTCCCACGGGTGAAGAAGGCGCCCTTCGAGGGATGGGTGCCCGGATAGGTACGGAAGGGAATACCGTCGCCGTCAGCGTCCAGGTAGCGGCCGAAGGTTCGGCCCGTCTCCAGTTCCTCGGCGGACATCACCTTGCCGCGGTCCAGCTGGCGCTTATCGTCCCATTTGAAGGGTTCGCACAGCCAGTCATTCATGCCGATATCGAGGTCAAGCAGAACAAAGACGGGGGTCTGCAAGCGATCTGCGAGATCGAATGACTGCGCGCCGAACTCAAAGCATTCGTGCGGGTCCTCGGGCAGCAGCACGACCTGCTTGGTGTCGCCATGACTGGCATAGGCGGCCGAGAAGAGATCGGATTGCTGCGTGCGGGTCGGCATGCCGGTGGAGGGGCCGGCGCGCTGCACATCGAAAATTACCGCCGGGATTTCGGCGAAATAGGCGAGGCCCACGAATTCCTGCATCAAGGAAATACCGGGGCCGGAGGTCGCGGTGAAGGAGCGCGCGCCGTTCCAGGCGGCGCCGATGACGATACCGATGGAGGCCAACTCATCCTCCGCCTGCACGATGGCGTACCGCTTGCGGCCGGTCTCTGGCTCGGTCCGGAAGCGCCTGCAATGCCGCTCGAAAGCTTCGGCCAACGAGGTGGAGGGCGTGATCGGGTACCAGGCGCAGACTGTCGCACCGCCATAGACCGCACCCAGCGCGGCTGCGTTATTGCCTTCGATATAGATGCGATCGCCGACCCCATCCGCCCGCTCCAGCTTCAGGTCGATCGGCGCGGAGATATTCTTCAGCACCCAGTCGCGACCCATGTGGAAGGCGTCGCGGTTGGGCTTAGCGAGCTTTTCCTTGCCCTTGTACTGATCGGCCAGGAGCTGCTCGATCACCTCGGGCTCGATGCCGATCAGCGCAGAGATCGCGCCGACATACATGATGTTCTTCAGCAGCTGGCGCTGCCGCGCTTCGGTATAGGCGGCGTTGCAGAGCTGGGTCAGCGGGATGCCGATGATGCGGATGTCGTCACGGAAGCGCGAGGCCGGCATTGGCCGGGTGCTGTCATAGAGAAGATAGCCCCCGGCATCGATCTCGGCGATGTCGCGGTCCCAGGTCTGCGGGTTCATCGCGACCATCAAATCGACGCCGCCGCGCCGGCCGAGATGCCCGGCGCCGGAGACGCGCACCTCGAACCAGGTCGGCAGGCCCTGGATGTTCGAAGGGAAGATGTTGCGCGACGCGATGGGGATGCCCATCCGCAAAATCGACTTGGCAAAGAGCTGGTTGGCGCTGGCCGAGCCGGAGCCGTTGACGTTGGCGAATTTGACGACGAAATCGTTGACCATCGGCATCCGCGTCACTCCGCTGCGAGCGCCGGCGCAGGGCGCGCGGCCATGGCAGCTTCCAGGAGGAATTTCTGCATGTCCCAGGCCCCTGTCGGGCAGCGCTCGGCGCACATGCCGCAATGCAGGCAGACATCCTCATCCTTGACCATGGCCCGGCCGGTCTTCAGCCCCTCCTGGATATAGAGCGCCTGTTCAAGGTTCCCCGCCGGCGCTGTCAGCCGGCCGCGCAGATCAGCTTCCTCACCGTTGCTGGTAAAGGTGATGCTATCGACCGGGCAGATATCGACGCAGGCATCGCATTCGATGCAGAGATTGGCCGTGAAGACCGTCTGGACGTCGCAGTTCAGGCAGCGCTCGGCCTCCTTGAAGGCCAGCGCCCGGTCATAGCCCAGCTCGACCTCAAGGGTGATGTCGCGCAACGCCGCTTCGTCTGGTGCGTGCGGCACCTTGAAGCGGAGGTCGAGGGAGACGTCGTTGTCGTAGCTCCACTCATGGATGCCCATCTTCTGGCTGATCAACTGGGTATCCGGCGGCGGCCGCTTGGTCACATCCTCGCCGCGGCAGAATAGGTCGATCGAGATCGCGGCCTGATGGCCATGCGCCACGGCCCAGATAATGTTCTTCGGCCCGAACGCGGCATCGCCACCGAAGAAGACGCTCGGGATGTTCGATTGAAGGGTCTCGACGTTCAGCTTGGGCAGACCCCAGCGGTCGAATTCCAGCCCGGCATCGCGCTCGATCCAGGGGAAGGCGTTCTCCTGGCCGATCGCCACAAGGACATCATCGGCCGGAATGGTCACATCGGGCTCGCCCGACGGAACCAGGTTGCGCCGGCCCTTGGCGTCGAACTCCGCCTTCACATGCTGGAAGAGCATGCCGGTGAGCTTGCCGCCTTCGTGCAGCACCTGCTTGGGGACGAGGAAGTTGCGGATCGGGATACCCTCCCGCATCGCATCATCCTTCTCCCAGGGGCTCGCCTTCATCTCGTCGAAGCCGGAGCGGACGACGACGGTGACGTCCTCCCCGCCCAGGCGGCGGGCGGAACGGCAACAATCCATCGCGGTATTGCCGCCGCCGAGCACGATGACACGCCGGCCGACCGAGGTGATGTGGCCGAAGGAGACCGAGGAAAGCCAGTCGATGCCGATATGGATATTGGCGGCCGCCTCGGCGCGGCCGGGAACGTCAAGGTCTCGGCCACGCGGCGCGCCACAGCCGATGAAGACGGCGTCATAGCCCTCCGCCAACAAGCCCTTCAGGCTCTCCACCCGCTCGCCGTAATGGGTCACCACGCCGCCGCGTTCGGTGATGTAGCCAACTTCCTCGTCGATCACTTCAGCGGGTAGGCGGAAGCGGGGGATCTGGCTCCGGATGAAGCCGCCGCCCTGCTTTTCGCCGTCATAGACATGTACTTCGTAGCCCAGTGGGGCGAGGTCGCGGGCGACCGTCAGGCTAGCGGGACCAGCGCCGATGCAGGCGATTCGCTTGCCGTTCTTCTGCGTTGGGATCGGCGTCAGCCGATGGCGGATATCTTCCTTGTTATCGGCCGCGACCCGCTTCAGGCGGCAAATCGCCACTGGCTCCGCCTCTACCCGGCCGCGGCGGCAAGCCGGTTCGCAAGGGCGGTCACAGGTGCGCCCGAGGATCCCTGGAAAGACGTTGGAGTGCCAGTTGACCATATAGGCATCGCCGTAGCGGCCTGCCGCGATCAGCCGGATATATTCTGGCACTGGCGTATGCGCCGGGCAGGCGTACTGGCAATCCACGACTTTGTGGAAATACTCGGGGTCCCGGATGTCGGTGGGCTTCACGCGGACATTTCCTTTTTGCGGCTCTGCCGAGCCGAAGCTTCAGGTGAAGCGGCGTTGTAAGCAAGACAATCCCTACCGCCGCGGGCCACTGGTCTTCTCTTGTGAATAAGATTGCTCCACTCAGCAAAGCGAGGCAACGCCCCCCCTGCCCGAAGCGGGATGAAACCGGTCAGTTTGGACCGCGCGCAAGGGCCAAGGCGTGCAGGCGGAGCGCGCTGGCGAGCGGGATGCCGGCAGCCGCCCTGGTCGCATCCACCTCGGCAACCAGGGCGGCAAGCCGCAGCTGGCGCCGCGCCGCTTCGGCCTCCAGCACCGCCCAGAAGGCCGGCTCCAGCGCCACGGAGGTGCGGTGCCCGGCCAGATCTAGGCTGCGCTTGCGCAGGTGTCCCGCGGCCATGCTTGTGCGATGCGGCGTCCTGTCCATCCGCTCACTGTCCCCCATATCCCTGCAAGCCGGCTTGGCCGTCTTTGGCCTGCTTTGGCTTGCGCTCCCGCTCCGCCATGCCATGGTGCCGGCGCTGTCTAAAGGGGAGACGTCCATGACCAGGCTCGCCACCATCGCCGATTCCCGCGGCGAACGTGTCGCCATCGTGCTTGAAGATGGCCGCGCCATTGACCTTGTTGGCCAGGGCGGCAGCCTTGGCGCCGCCGCTGCCGGGGGGATGCTTGGCCTGATCGCCGCCGGGCCCGCTGCGCTGTCCGCCGCGCAGGCGCTGGCCAAGGCGCCGCCCGCGGGCGGCCTGCTTCCCGCCGGCAACTATCGGCTGCTGGCGCCGATCCCGCGGCCGCCCCGCAACGTTTTCTGCGTCGGGCGAAATTATATGGACCATGTCGCTGAAGGCGACCGGACGCGCGGCATCACCAACTCGGAATTGCCGAAATTCCCACAATTCTTCACCAAGGTGCCGGAGACGGTGATCGCCCCTGAGGCGGATGTTCCGGCCCATATCGGGGTCACCGAATGGCTTGACTACGAGGTTGAACTCGCGGCCATCATCGGCACGGAGGGCACCAATATCCCGCCAGAGAAGGCGCTCGACCACGTCTGGGGTTGGACCATTGGCAATGACATCACCGGGCGTGAGTTGCAGCGCCGTTACGGCCAATGGTTCAAGGGCAAGTCGCTGGACCGGTCTTGCCCTCTCGGCCCCTGGATCGTGCCGCGGGGCGAGTTCGATGCGCTGAACACCGGCATCCGCTGCTTCGTCAATGGCGAGAAGCGCCAGGACAGCAATACCTCCAAGATGATCTTCGACGTGAAGGCGATCATCCATCAGCTCTCCCTCGGCTTTACCCTACAACCTGGCGACGTGATCATCACCGGCACGCCCGAGGGCGTCGGCTATGCCATGCAGCCGCCCCGCACGCTGAAGCCAGGCGATGTCATCGAATGTGAAATCGACGGTATCGGCAAGCTCCGCAACACGGTGCGCTAGCAGGCTGCGTTCACATACGTTCACGCAGCCCGCTCTAGCATGTGTTGGATCGCGCGATTCAGCGCCTTCGGCGATGCCGCCTCAACGCATCCCGCTCTAGAGCAATATCCGTTCAGAAGGAATCGTCTGAACGGATGTCTTGCCCTAGAAAACAGTGTTTCCAGAGCAGCTTATCCCCGTTCTGCAGGATCACCGCGTGATCCATCAGACCGCAGGCTGCTTCAGGATCAGCCTAACCCGCGGTCCAGATAGCGGCGGATGGCGCGCGCCAGCGCCGCGGCGATCGCCGCCCGGTGGCCCGGGCGGCGTAGTGCTGCCTCATCTGCTGGGTCGGAGAGGAAGCCCATCTCCACCAGCAGCGCCGGCACGTCTGGCGCTTTCAATACGACGAAGGCAGCGCGCCGATGCGGCTGCGCCAGCAACGGCACGGCGCGGCCAAGTTCGGCGACCGCCAGGCGCGCTGCCCGTTCCGAGCCGATGCGTGTTTCCCGCCGCAGCAGGCTGAGCAGGATCTGCTGCACTTCGGGCGACACGGAGGGCAGGGCGAGGCCGCCACGTAGATCAGCCGCGTTCTCCGACTGCGCGAGGCCGGCGGCAATGGCGTCGCTCGGCGTCTCCGACAGCGTGTAAAGGCTGCCGCCGCGCACCGCTGGCCCCGGCCCAGGCGGTGCGGCATCGGCGTGCAGCGAGACCAGCAGCGCCGCTGATTGCGCCTGCGCCGCCTCCAGCCGCGCCTGCAGGGGCACGAAGACATCCGCCTCCCGCGTCAGGGCGACGCGGCAGCGGCCACCGGTCTCCAAATTCTGGCGCAGCGTCAGCGCGACGGCCAGGGCGACCCGCTTCTCCTCCGTCCCCGCCGCGCCGATGGCGCCGGGATCGCGGCCGCCATGGCCGGGGTCGAGCATGACCAGCGGCAGCGGGCGGCGCCCTGCCGCCGCCGGCGATAGCGGGGCGGCAAGCAGGCTCCGGCGCGACAGCATAAAAAATGTATACCACACGATCGCCGAGTCGCGGCCTCATGCCTGCGGTCAAATCCTTCGAGTGCTGGTATTGGCTTCTTCTCGCCCTCAATCGCCGGGCGGACACCGCCGGTGTCCTCAGAGCATGCTGCGTTCACATGCGTTCACGCATCCTGCTCTAACTCTTTTTGGTCGCGGGATTCAGCGCCTTCGGCGATTCCGCCTCAACGCATCCCGCTCTAGGTGCTTGGCACGCGTCAAAGCCGCGTGCCGCTGGCGTCAGACGTAAGGCAGCGCCAGCCGCGCCGCGGCATCGCGAATCCGGGCCGAGAAGCGCCGCGCGGCGAGCTCATCGGCCAGCAGCTGCCGGCCGCGCCGCCCCTCGATCAAGGCCGCGATCGCCGCGGCGGTGGCCGGGTCATAGACTTCGAGGTTCAACTCGAAGTTCAGCCGCAGGCTCCGCATGTCCCAGTTGGAACTGCCGACCAGGCTCCAGGCGCCATCCACCACCAGCAGCTTCGAATGGTCGAAGGGCGGCGGCGCCAGCCAGACCCGCGCGCCGGCATCCAGCAGCGGGCCGATATGGGCGCGCATGGCCCAATCGATATAGGCGTGGTTGCTGTGCTCCGGCACCAGGATATCGACGGCGACACCCCGCAGCGCGGCGAGGCTCAGTGCGGCCAGCAGCCGGTCATCGGGCAGGAAATAGGGGGTCATCACTAGGATGGACTGCCGGGCGCAATTCGCGGCCTGGGAGAGCAGCGTCTCGATCTTCCGCAGGTCCTGGTCGGGCCCGGCGGTGATCGCCCGCACCCGGGCGGGCCCAGCTGTCGGGTCCGGCGCGCCCGGCTGCGATGCGGGGGCGGTGCCGGTGGTGAAGGCCCAATCCTCGGCGAAGGCCTCGGCCAGTTGCCGCACCGCCGGGCCACGCAGCTCGAAATGCGTGTCGCGCACCAGCTCGCGCGGGGCCAGGCGGATCAGGTTCTCTCCGCCGATATTCAACCCACCGGTGAAGCCCACCGCGCCGTCCACGATCAGTAGCTTCTTGTGGTTGCGCATGTTCAGGAAGGGCATCTTCCAGGGCATGCTGGCATGCAGGAAGCGCGCCGTGGGCACCCCAGCGCGGCGCAGCGC
>CAITYE010000306.1 GCA_903896535.1 uncultured Paracraurococcus sp. | reverse complement strand
GGTGCCGGATGCCATGCTGCGGGACTTCGTGTTCGGCATCGCCGCCTTCCGCGGCGCCGATGGCCGCTTCTCCCGCGTGCTGTTCGAGAATTTCCTGCGGCAGAACGGCCTGTCGGAACCGGCGCTGCTGGCCCTGGTGCGCAGCGATCTCGGTCGCCAGCAGCTCGCCCTCGCGGTCAATAGCGGCGCCTCCGCCCCCGCCGCGCTGACCCAGCCGCTGGTCGCGGCGTTGCTGGAACAGCGGGCCATCGCCCTCGTGCTCCTGCCCGCCGCCGAGGCGCCCGAGCCACCCGCGCCCGAGGCGGCGCAGTTGGCCCGCTTCCACGAGAACAACCCGGAGCGCTTCTCCGCCCCGGAATACCGCGAGGGCACCCTGGCCGTCATGAACGCCGCCCTGCTCTCACGCGAGGTCGAGGTGAGCGAGGCCGATCTGCTCGCCGCCTATGAAGCCCGGCGCGCGCAGTTCGACACGCCAGAGACGCGCGGCGTGGTGCAGGTGGTGGTCGATGACCAGGCCAAGGCCCAGGTGCTCGCCGATGCCTGGCGCGAGACCTCGGACCCGGCGGCGCTCGCCACCAAGGCCGAGGCGGCGGGCGGCACGCTGATCGATCTGGGCAGCATCGATCGCACCATCCTGCCGGTGCCCGAACTGGCCGAGGTCGTCTTCGCCCTGGCCGATGGCGCGGTCAGCGCACCGGTGCAGAGCCCCTTCGGCTGGCACGTCTTCCGCGTGCAGGGCATCACCCCCGGCCGGGCCAGTACCCTCGATGAGGTACGCGCAACGCTGCGCGGGGAAATCGCCCAGGAACGCGCCGCCGACCTTGCCTTCGAGCGGGAGAAGATGATCGAGGACGCGCTGGCCGGGGGCGCCTCGCTCGCCGAGGTTGCCACGCGTTTCAACCTGGCGACCGCCAGCTTCCGCATGGACGCCGAAGGTCTGGATGCCCGGCGCCAGGCGGTGCCCCTGCCGGTCCCCGAGACGGTCCGCGCGCCGCTGATCAAGGCCGTCTTCGCCGCCGAAAGCGGCGCCGCGCCGCGCCTGAAGGAGACCGAGGCAGGGTTCGTCGCGGTCGACCTGCGGGCCATCGTACCGCCCGCTCTCCGCCCGCTCGCCGAGGTGAAGGAAGAAGTGTTGGCCGGCTTCCTCGGCGAAGCGCGGCTGCGCTTGCAGGAAGCGCGCGCCGCCAAGCTGCTGCAAGCGGTCAATACCGGCATCCCCATCAGCGCCGCCGCCGCCGAAGCCGGCCTCGGCGTGCGGGAGGTCGGCTCCCTGACCCGCGCGCTGGGCGAGGCGGCGCCGATCCCCCGCGCCCTGCTGGAGCCGATCTTCGAGCTGAAACCGAAGCAGGCCACCATGGCCCGCACCGAGGATGGCTTCGCCGTGGCCCAACTGCTCGAGATCAGCCCGGCCGAGCCGCCCGAGGCCGATCTGCTGGCCCGCATCAAGGCGGAAGCCAGCCAAGCCCTGCTTCGGGATATCGAGCAGCAATACGGGCTGGCGCTGCGGGCGCGGTCCGAGGTGCAGCTCTACCCACGCATGCTCGACGCCCTCGCGCAGCCCTGAGGAGACCCGCCGATGCCCTCGCCCGATTTCGCCACCTTCAGCGCCGGTCTTGCCGCGGGGCAGGGCCAGGTGCTGTGGCGGGAGCGAGTGGCCGATCTCGACACGCCGGTCGGTGCCTTCCTCAAGCTCGCGCAAGGCAAGCCCAATGCCTTCCTGCTGGAAAGCATTGAAGGTGGCGCGGCGCGCGGCCGCTATTCCGCCATCGGGCTGGAGCCGGACCTGATCTGGCGCTGCCGCGACGGCCAGGCGGAGCTGAACCGCCACGCCCTGGCCGCCCCACACGCCTTCGCGGCCGAGGCGGCGCCGCCGCTCGAGGCGCTGCGCGCGCTGATCACCGAATGCCAGCTGCCGATGCCTGCCGGCCTGCCACCGTTAGCCGCCGGGCTGTTCGGCTACCTTGGCTACGACATGGTGCGGCTGATCGAGCGCCTGCCGGCCAAGAACGCCGATGTCATCGGCCTGCCCGATGCCATCCTGATGCGCCCGACGCTGATCGCCGTGTTCGATCATGTGCGCGACGCGCTGACGCTGTTCACCCCCATTTGGGCCATACCCGCTCTCGATCCCCAGGCCGCCTGGGACGCCGCGCAGGCCCGGCTGAATGAGGCTGAGGCGGCGCTGGAGCGCCCCCTGCCCCGCCCGGCCGCGCCTGTCGCGCTGCCGAACCCCGGCGAGCCCACCAGCAACTTCACCCAGGACAGCTTCATCGCCGCGGTCGAGCGGGCGAAGGAATACATCCGCGCCGGCGATTGCTTCCAGATCGTGCCCAGCCAGCGCTTCTCCGCCCCCTTCGCGCTGCCACCCTTCGCCCTGTATCGCGCGCTGCGGCGGATCAACCCGGCGCCCTTCCTGATCTATTTCGAGTTCGCGGGCTTCGCCGCCGTGGGCGCATCACCGGAAATCCTGGTGCGCCTGCGCGATGGCGAGGTGACGATCCGCCCGCTGGCCGGCACCCGCCGCCGCGGCGCGACGCCCGAGGAGGACAAGGCGCTGGAGGCGGAGCTGCTCGCCGACCCGAAGGAGCGGGCCGAGCACCTGATGCTGCTCGACCTGGGGCGCAACGATGTGGGCCGCGTCAGCGCCATGGGCACGGTGCGCGTCACCTCTCAATTCCAGATCGAGCGCTACAGCCAGGT
>CAITYE010000305.1 GCA_903896535.1 uncultured Paracraurococcus sp. | reverse complement strand
CTCGGCGCCCGACCTCGCGGCCCGCATCCCTGACCTCTCCCGCGCCGTGGCCTTCCGCAACCTGCTTATCCACGGCTACGCCACGGTGGATGACGCAACGGTCTGGCGGACGGTGACCGAGGACCTGCCGAAGCTGGCCGCCGATATCGCGGCGCTGCGGACGGAACTCGACAATGCGACCTGACCGGGGCTGAGCGACGCATGGCTGGGATCGCCGAAAGCCATGTCGAGGAAGCGGCGCTCGCCTGGCTGGCCGAGCTTGGCTTTGCCGTTGCCTCCGGCGTCGATATCGGCCCCGATGGCGCCCGGCCGGAACGCGCAGCCTATGGTGATATCCTGCTGGCCGGCCGGCTGCGGGACGCGATTGCCCGGCTGAACCCAACCCTGCCTGAGCAAGCCCGGGCGGCAGCGCTGGCCAAGCTGCTGCAGGCCGAAACACCCACGCTGATCGAGGAAAACCGCCGCCTGCACCGCCATCTGGTCGCAGGGGTCGATGTCGAGGTCCGGCGGGAGGATGGCTCGATCGGCGGCGAGCAGGTCCGGCTGCTGGATTTCGCAACGCCGGAGGCAAATGACTGGCTGGCGGTGAACCAGGTTACGGTCATTGAGAACAAGACCACTCGCCGCGCCGATGTGGTGATCTACGTCAACGGCCTGCCGCTCGGCGTGGTCGAGCTCAAGAAGCCCGGCGCCGAAAACGCCACCCTCGATGGCGCCTATCAGCAGTTGCAGACCTACAAGGCGCAGATCCCCTCGTTATTCCGCAGCAATGCGGTGTTGCTGATTTCGGACGGGCTGCAGGCGCGGGTCGGGTCCCTGACCGCGGACCGGGAACGCTTCATGCCCTGGCGCACCATCGCGGGCGATGATGTCGCGCCGAAGGGCAGCCCGGAGCTGGAGACGGTCCTCAAGGGCGTCTTCGACAAGGGGCGCTTCCTGTCCCTCCTCAAGGATTTCGTGGTGTTCGGGGAGGCCGAGGGCAAGACGGTCAAGATCCTCGCCGGCTACCACCAGTTCCACGCAGTCCGCCACGCGATGACGCGCACGCTGTCGGCTACCAGCCCTGAGGGTGACCGCAAGGTCGGGGTGATCTGGCACACCCAGGGCTCCGGCAAGAGCCTGCTGATGGCCTTCTACGCCGGGCAGGTGGTGAAGCACCCGGAGATGGCGAACCCCACGCTGGTGGTGCTGACCGACCGCAACGACCTGGATGAGCAGCTCTTCGGCACCTTCAGCATGTGCCAGGACCTGCTGCGGCAGACACCGCAACAGGCCGGCGACCGCGAGGAACTGCGCCGGCTGCTGGACCGGCCCTCCGGTGGGGTGATCTTCACGACCCTACAGAAATTCGCGCCAGAGCCGGGCAGCGCCGACTACCCTTTGCTGACGGACCGCCGGAATGTGGTGGTCATCGCTGACGAGGCGCACCGCAGCCAATACGGCTTCCGGGCCAAGGTCGCCCGGAGCACCGGCGATATCTCCTATGGCTTTGCCAAATACCTGCGGGATGCCCTGCCCAATGCTTCGTTCATCGGCTTCACGGGGACGCCGATCGAAAAGGAAGACGTGAACACGCCGGCGGTCTTCGGCAGCTACATCGACGTCTACGACATCAGCCGAGCAGTGGAAGACGGCGCCACGGTGCCGATCTACTACGAGAGCCGGCTGGCGCGGATCGAACTCGACCCGGAGGAGCGGCCGAAGATCGACGCGGAGGTCGCGGAACTCACCGAGGACGAGGCGGACAGCGAGCAAGAGCGCCTGAAGCGGCGCTGGGCCAGCGTGGAGGCGCTGGTGGGCTCCGACAAGCGGCTCGCTCTGGTGGCGGAGGACCTGGTCCGACATTTCGAGGACCGGGTTGTGGGGCTGGACGGCAAGGCGATGATCGTCTGCATGAGCCGGCGAATCTGCGTCGCCCTCTACGATGCGATCATCAAGCTGCGCCCGGACTGGCACAGCGAGGATGACACCACCGGGACGATCAAGGTGGTGATGACCGGCGCCGCGTCTGACCCAGCGGCTTGGCAACCGCATATCGGCAGGCGGGGGAAGAAGCGCCGAGATGATCTGGCAAAGCGGGCAAAAGACCCGAAGGACCCGCTCAAGCTGGTAATCGTCAGGGATATGTGGCTCACCGGCTTCGATGCCCCGTGCATGCATACGATGTACGTGGACAAGCCGATGCAGGGGCACGGGCTGATGCAGGCGATTGCCCGGGTTAATCGGGTTTTCCGAGACAAGCCCGCGGGCCTGGTGGTCGACTACATCGGCATCGCCCAGAACCTGAAGAGCGCGCTCGGGCAGTATTCCGGGCAGGACCAGGCGCAGACCGGCATCGACGAAGCCGAGGCAGTCAAGGTGCTGCAGGAGCGCTACGAGATCGTGCGCGCGATGTTTCGGCCGGATATGGCGGGCGGCTTCGACTACCGCCCTGCGTTAACCCTCGCAACGCCGGCCGCGCAGCGGTTGGCGATCATGGCCGGTGCCATCGATTG
>CAITYE010000304.1 GCA_903896535.1 uncultured Paracraurococcus sp. | reverse complement strand
GACGCGGTGCTGGCGAAAGCCGCGGCGACGCGGGTTGAATTCCTCGCGATGCAGACCACGCGATGAACCCGGGCTTCGCCGACCCCACGCTTGATGCGCAAACCAGCTTCCGGGCGGTGCTGGACGCCATGGCCCAGCCGGGCCGCATCCTCCGCCTGCATGCCAGCCCCGCGCAGCCGCCCGCTGGTCTGGCCCCCGCTGCCGCGGCCCTGCTGCTCGCGCTGACCGATGCGGATACCCCGGTCTGGCTCGATGCCGGGCCGGCCGCTGCCGCCTGGGGACGCTTCCACGCGGGCTGCCGGATCGTCGACGATCCGCGGCAAGCCAGCTTCGTCTTCGCCAGCGGCCCGCCGCCCAGCCAGGCCGCGCTTGCCCAAGGCAGCGCAGAGGAGCCGCATCTTTCCGCCACCCTGGTGCTCGAAGTCGCCCAACTCGCGGCGGGCAGCGGCTGGGTGCTGCGCGGCCCGGGGATCGACGCCACGGCGCGGCTGCTGGTTCTCGGCGCGCCTGCGGATTTCCTCGCGCAACGCGCGGCCAATCTGGCGGCCTTTCCTTGCGGCGTGGACACCATCCTGACCTGCGGCCCCCTGCTGGCCGCATTGCCGCGCACAACGCGGGTGGAGGCGGCCTGATGGCCTATGTCGCGGTCAAGGGCGGGGAGCGGGCGATCGATGCCGCGCATGGCTGGCTCGCCGAAGCCCGGCGCGGCGATCCGGAATGCCCGGATCTGTCGCTGACGCAGATCGAACAGCAACTCGGCCTGGCGGTGGATCGCGTCATGGCGGAAGGTTCCTGCCATGATCGCAGCCTGGCGGCGCTGGCCATCAAGCAGGCGCGCGGCGATCTGATCGAGGCGGCCTATCTGCTGCGGGCCTACCGGACGACGCTGTCGCGCTTCGGCGCCTCACGGCCCATCGATACCGACGCGATGCGGCTGCGCCGGCGGATCAGCGCGACCTACAAGGACCTGCCGGGTGGCCAGATCCTGGGCCCCACCTTCGATTACACGCATCGGCTGCTGGACTTCGCCCTGCTGGCCGGGACCCCGCCGCCGCCCGCCCCGCAGGCCACGCCCAAGCGCGAAGCTGCGCCGCGCGTCACCGGCATCCTGGCCGCCGAGGGCCTGATGCGGCCCGAGACCGCCAGCGAGGCGGCGCCGGCCGATCTGACGCGAGAACCCCTGGCCTTCCCCGCCGATCGGTCGATGCGCCTGCAGGCGCTCGCCCGGGGCGATGAGGGCTTCCTCCTCGCGCTCGGCTATTCCACCCAGCGCGGCTACGGCAACGCGCATCCCTTCGTCGGGGAGCTGCGGGTCGGCGAGGTGAGCATCGAGTTGCAACCGCCCGAGCTGGATTTCCCCATCGATATCGGGGACATCACCGTCACGGAATGCCAGATGGTCAACCAATTCGCCGGCTCGAAGACCGAGCCCGCGCAATTCACCCGCGGCTACGGCCTCAGCTTCGGGCATAGCGAACGCAAGGCGATGGCCATGGCGCTGGTCGACCGCGCCCTGCGGGCCCGCGAGCTGGGCGAGGAGATCACCGCCCCGGCGCAGCAGGAGGAATTCGTCCTGCTGCATAGCGACAATGTGGAATCGACCGGCTTCGTCGAGCATCTGAAGCTGCCGCACTACGTCGATTTCCAGAACGAGCTGGAGAAGCTGCGCGAAATCCGCGCCGACGCGCTGCGGAATGCCGCAGAATGACCACCGCGGCCGGTTATAATTTCGGCTACCTCGATGAGAACAGCAAGCGGATGATCCGCCGCGCGCTGCTGAAGGCGGTGGCGGTGCCCGGCTACCAGGTGCCCTTCGGCAGCCGCGAAATGCCCCTGCCCTATGGCTGGGGGACCGGCGGCATCCAGGTCACGGCCAGCATCATCGGCCCCGATGATGTGCTGAAGGTCATCGACCAGGGCGCCGACGACACCACCAATGCCGTGTCGATCCGCCGCTTCTTCGCGAAAGTCGCGGGCGTTGCGACCACCGAGCGAACGGCCGAGGCCTCGATCATCCAGACCCGGCATCGGGTGCCGGAGGCTCCGCTCCGGGAAGGGCAGATCCTGGTCTATCAGGTCCCGATGCCGGAGCCGATGTTCCGCCTGGAGCCGCGCCTGGCGGAAACCCGCAAGCTGCATGCGCTGGCCGACTACAGCATCATGCACATCAAGTTCTATGAGGATATCGCGCGCACCGGGCATATCGCCACCAGCTACAACTACCCGGTGATGGTCGATGATCGCTATCTGATGTCGCCCTCGCCCATCCCTTCCTTCGATAATCCGAAGCTGCACCGCATGCCGGCCTTGCAGCTGTTCGGCGCCGGGCGGGAAAAGCGCATCTACGCGGTGCCGCCCTATACCAAGGTCCGCAGCCTCGATTTCGAGGATCATCCCTTCCAGCCGATCCGCGCCGACGGCACCTGTGCCCTCTGCGGCAGCCGGGAGAGTTATCTCGACGAAATCGTCACCGATGATCGCGGCGGGCGCATGTTCATCTGCTCAGACACCGATTACTGCGGCACCCGCGCCGCGGGCCAGGAGGCGGCCGAGTGAGCCCGCTCCTCGCCGCCCAGGGCCTTGGCCTGCGGTTCGGGACCGTCATCGCGCTGGACGACGTCGCGGTTGAAATCTGGCCGGGCGAGGTCGTGGCCATCGTGGGCGAAAGCGGCTCTGGCAAAACCACGCTGCTGCGCGTCCTGTCCGGCATGATGCCGCCGCAGGCGGGGCGCGTGCTGTATCGCGACCCTGAAGGTGGCCAGCATTCGCTGTTCGATATGCCCGAGATCGCGCTGCGGCGCCTGCATCGCAGCGACTGGGGCTTCGTCTACCAGAACCCGCGCGACGGCCTCCGCCTCGGCATCTCCGCCGGCGGCAATATCGGTGAGCGGCTGATGGCGGCAGGCCATCGCAATTACGGCCACATCCGCGCCATCGCCGCCGAATGGCTGGCCCGCGTCGAAATCGATCCCGGGCGGATTGATACCCTGCCACGGAATTTTTCGGGCGGCATGCAGCAACGCCTGCAGATCGCCCGGACCCTGGTTACCAGCCCGCGCCTGGTCTTCATGGACGAGCCGACCGGCGGGCTCGACGTCTCGGTGCAGGCGCGCCTGCTCGACATGATCCGCGGCCTTGTCGCCGAGCTCGACCTGGCGGTCCTGCTCGTCACCCATGATATTTCGGCGGCCCGCCTGCTGGCGCACCGGATTGTCGTCATGCAGCAGGGCCGGGTGGTCGAAGCCGGGTTGACCGATCGGGTGCTCGACGATCCGCAGCACCCCTATACGCAGCTTCTCACCACATCGGTGCTGTCCGCGTGACCTGGGCTCTCCGGACCGAACACCTCGACAAAAGCTTCGTCATGCACTTGCAGGGCGGGGCGCGCATGCCGGTCCTGGCGGCGGTGGAGCTGGAAGTCAGGCCCGGGGAATGCGTCGCGCTGGCCGGCGTCTCGGGCGCCGGAAAATCGACCTTGCTGCGCTGCCTCTATGGCAATTACGGCGCGAGTGGCGGGCGCATCCTGCTGCGCCACGCGGACGACACCGTCGATCTGGCGACCGCGGATGCCCGGCTGGTCCGCGCGATCCGGCGCCGGACCCTCGGCTATGTCAGCCAGTTCCTGCGGGTGATCCCCCGGGTCCCGACGCTCGATATCGTCGCCGAGCCGATGCGCGCCATGGGCCTGGGGGCCGACGCCGCCCGGCAGCGCGCTGCGGCGCTGCTGCTGCGCCTGAATATGCCCGCACACCTGCACAGCCTGCCGCCCGCCACCTTCTCCGGCGGCGAACAGCAGCGCGTCAATCTCGCCCGTGGCTTCGCGCCGGAATTCCCGGTGCTGCTGCTGGATGAGCCAACCGCCAGCCTCGATGCCGCCAACCGTGACGTGGTGGTTGCCCTGATCGGGGAAGCCAAGCGCCGGGGTACTGCCATCGTCGGGGTGTTTCATGATACCGAGGTCCGCGACCGCGTCGCCGATCGGCTATTCGCGGTTGCGGCGATGGACAGGACCCCATGCGTGACGTGATTCTGACCAATGCCCGCCTGGTGCTGCCCGACGGGGAGGCACTTGGCAGCCTGGTGATCCGCGACGGGCGGCTCGCGGAGATCCAGCCCGGCCCTTCGCACCTGCCCGGGGCGGAGGATTGCCAGGGCGATTATCTCATCCCCGGGGTTGTCGATCTCCACACCGATAATCTGGAACGCCAGGTGCTGCCCCGCGCCAGCGCGCGCTGGCCCAGCCGGTCGGCGATGCTGGCGCATGATGCGCAATGCGCGGCGGCCGGGGTCACGACCGTGCTCGACGCCCTCTGCCTCGGCGATCTCGGCTTCGACCGCGGGCGGATTCAGACCTTTCGCGACGGGGTGCGCGACCTCGAT
>CAITYE010000303.1 GCA_903896535.1 uncultured Paracraurococcus sp. | reverse complement strand
GCCTCGCTGCTGACGGCCTCGAACCTCAGCCATTTTTTTGCGATTACCCATATCCCCTTGGCCAAGGCGGCGGCGATCAGCCTGGCCTCGCCGCTGCTGGTCGCGCTGCTTGCCTGGCCGATGCTGGGGGAGCGGACGACGCCGGGGCGGGTGGCGGCGCTGCTGGTGGGCTTCGTCGGCGTGCTGATCGTGATCCGTCCCGGCACGGCGCTGTTCCACTGGGCCTCGCTCTTCGTCCTGTTCAGTGCCGCCTGCTACGCGCTGTACCAGATCATGACCCGGCGGATCGCCGCGCTCGACCCGCCGGAGACCTCGGCGATCCTGAGCTCGGTGGTCGGCGCCTTCGGCATGCTGCTGGTGATGCCCTTTGTCTGGAAGTCGCCGGAAAGCTGGGCGCATGCCGGCCTTTTTGCCAGCATGGGGGTGCTGGGCGCTTGCGGTCATTACTGCGTGGCACGGGCTTTCGGCTATGCGCCGGCGAATGTGATCTCCCCGTTCCAGTATGTGCAGTTGCTCGGCTCGGTCCTGATCGGCTGGCTGCTGTTCGATGACTGGCCGGCGGCCTCCACCTGGGCGGGCGCGGCCGTGATCATCGCCGCCGGGCTCTGGATCGGGTGGAGTCAGACGCGCCGCCGTGCTTGACCCAGCGCCAGGTTGGCCCGACATGCGCAATAACCGGGAGTTGCCCCATGCACGCGCGTCGTACCCTGTTCGGCCTCGCGGCCGCCCTGCCGGCTTTGCCTGTCCGCGCGGCGGGCTGGGCCCCGAGCCGGACGGTGCGGCTGATCGTGCCGATCGCCGCTGGTGGCGCGCTTGATATTACCGCCCGGCTGCTGGCGGAACGGCTGGCGCCGATCATCGGCCAGGCGATCGTCGTCGAAAACCGCGCCGGGGCGGGCGGCAATATCGGCGCGGAGCTTGTGGCGCGGGCCGATAAGGACGGCCACACCCTGCTGATCGCCGCGGCCAATACGCTGGTTGCCAACAAGTATCTCTACGGCACCCGCATGCCGATCAATCCGCTGACTGATCTTGCGCCGATCACCCGCGTCGCCACCGGGACGATCCTGCTGGTGGTGAACAGCCAGCGCCCCTGGCGCAGCTTCGCCGAGTTGATGGCCGCCGCCAAGCGCGATCCGGGCAAGATCACCATGGGGTCCTCCGGTACCGGCACCACCAGCCATCTTTACATTGAGCTCGTGAAGCGCCTGGCTGATGCCGATATCACCCATGTGCCCTATCGCGGTGGCGGGCCAGCGATCCAGGATCTGTTGGCCGGCAATATTGATATGATGTTCGATGTCATGCCGGCGCTGATGCCGCATGTGCGTGAGGGGCGCTTCCGCCCGCTGGCGGTCGGCAGCGCGCAGCGGGTGGATTACGTCCCTGGCCTTGAAGCCGTGCCCGGCATGGCCGAGCTGATGCCTGGACGGCGCGTGGACGCGCAGGTCTGGTACGCGGTGCTGGCACCAGGCGGCACGCCGCCCGCGATCAACGAGCGCTGGTACGCCGCGATCGCCGAAGTGGTGCATTCGCGCGAGTTCTCGGACAAGCTGGTGCCGCTCGGCTTCAAGCCGCTGCTCGATGCCTCGCCCTTCGCCTTCGGCAACTTCATGCGCGAGGAGGAGCATAGTTGGCAGCGGCTGGTGGAGATCAGCGGCGCGACGGCGGAATAGCGCAGATCGCCGGAGGGCGGCATTGCGCGGAGGCGTGAATCTGTGCGCTGGCCGCATGTCGCGGCCAGCTCTCGGCCAGGCACCGGGTCACCCGGGCAGGGTGGCCTCGGCCAGCAGCCCGCCGCCCGGGCGATTGCGCAGCACCACATCGCCGCCATGGGCGCGGAAGATATTGCGGGCGATGGGCAGGCCGAGCCCGGCGCCCCCGGTTTCCCGGTTGCGGCTATTCTCCAGGCGGCGGAAGGGCTGGAAGACGTTCTCCAGCTCCGCGGCAGGAATGCCGGGGCCGTCATCCTCGATGCCGATGCGGATCGGCTGATTGGGTTCAGCGACCAGGGCGAGGCGCGCCGCGCCGCCATAGGCCAAGGCATTGCCAACCAGATTCGCCAGCGCCCGTTTCAGCGCCACCGGCCGGGCTGGCGCAGTCAGCCGCGCCGGCCCTGCATAGGCGATAGCGGCGGCGCGATCCGGGCGGGCATCGGCGGCTTCGTCCAGCACGGTGCGGCATAGGGCAGCGAGATCGACCGCGACCGTCGGCTCGGTCGCGCTGTCGTCGCGGGCAAAGGCGAGGGTCCCTGCGATCATCTGTTCCATCTCGTCGAGATCAGCGAGCATCTTCCGCCGCTGCTCGTCATCCTCCATGAACTCGGCGCGCAGGCGCAGCCGGGTGATCGGCGTGCGCAGGTCATGGCCGATGGCGGCCAGCATCTGCGTGCGGTCGCCGACGAAGCGGCGGATGCGTGCGGCCATGGTATTGAAGGCATGCGCGGCGGTCGCGACCTCCGATGGTCCGGCTTCGGGCAGCGGTGGCGCGTTGACGTCGCGACCCAGCCGGTCGGCGGCTTCTGCCAGATCGCGCACCGGCCGGATCAGCCGCCGCACCGCCCAAAGCGCCAGCGCCGCCGCGGCCAGCGTCATCGCCAGGAAGGCCAGCAGGAAGGTATCGGAATGCCAGGGCCGCGGCGGGGTGAGATCGACGCGGAGGTTGCACCATTCGCCATCGGCCAGCCGCAGGCTGACCAGGAAGCGGGTGCTGCCGGGCTGCCAACTGGTGAGGATTTCCCGGGGCCGGAAGCGCTGTGGACCCTGGTTCAGGAATTCCAGGCGCAGCATGCGTGCGATGGGCTGCGGCACCGGTGGCTGGTCCGGCCGCGCTGCCGGGGTGTCGTCCAGCTCGACCGCCAGACCGGGTGGCAGTTCCAGACCGGCAAGGATCTGCTGTCGTCGGTCGGGCGGCGCCAGTACCAGAGTCCGCCAGGCGGAGAGGGCGCGGGTCGAAATCTCCCGTGCTTGCACGAAGCGCTGCAGGTCCATGCGGTCGAGGGCATGGATGGTCAGCCCGGCGGCCTGAATCAGCGCGAGCGCGACGAGCAGCACGAGCGCGGTACGCCCGGCGAGACTCTTCGGCCAGAAGCGACCGAGGCCAGTGATGATGCCGTTCAAAGCGTCTCCACCGTCGTGGCCAGCACGTAGCCGCCGCCGCGCACGGTCTTGATCAGGTTGGGGTTGCGCCCGTCATCCTCCAGCTTGCGCCGGAGGCGAGAGACGGCGACATCGATCGCCCGGTCGAAGGGTCCGGCCTGCCGGCCGCGCAGCAGGTCCATCAGCATGTCCCGGGTCAGCACTCGGTTCGGCCGCTCCACCAGGACCTGCAGCAGCTCGTACTCGCCGCCGGTCAGCGCCACTTCGGCGCCATCCGGGTTCAGCAGGCGGCGCCGGCCGGTCTCCAGCGTCCAGCCGGCGAAGCGGATCGCCTTGGTGGGCGGCTGCTTGGCGATGTCGGTATTGGCATTGGCGCGGCGCAGCACGGCGCGGATGCGCGCCAGCAGCTCACGCGGATTGAAGGGCTTGCTGACATAGTCGTCGGCCCCGAGTTCGAGTCCGACGATGCGATCGGTCTCCTCGCCCATCGCCGTTAGCATGACGATCGGCACCTCGCCCTGCTGGCGCAACCATTTGGCGAGGTCGAGCCCACTTTCCCCGGGCAGCATCAGGTCGAGCACCACCAGGTGATATCGCCCGAGCGGCCAGAGGCGCCGAGCCTCCCGCGCATCGCGCGCGGCGCTGACGCGCAGGCCCTGGCGTTCGAGGAATTTCGAGAGAAGCTCGCGGATTTCGCGATCATCGTCGACGATCAGGATATGCGGTTGCGGGTCCATGGCGCCCCCAGCCTAGCGCGCTTCGCGCCGCTATGCGCCGGCCTGCTGTAACCGCATGTTGCTGCGGCCGGCGCTGTAGCGAAGCGTTGCAATTTGCCAGGCTGGCGGGGTTGGACCGGCACCATGCGGGGTCCAGCGTCGGGGCTGGCAGCACACGTGTTTCCCTGGTGACTGCTCGGGTCCTTATGTTTTTGAGGGCAAGGAACCCGTTCAGGTGATACCTGCGGCACGCGGCTTTGGCTCGTGCCGGGCGCCCGAACGGGCGCCGCGGCCAGTGCCGCGCGGCCGTCGCGGCCAACGCCGCGCCTCTCAGGACACCGGAGGTTTCCGCCCGGCGCTTGCGGGCCAGCAAACGTTCATACCGACGGTCAAAGGATTTGACCGGAGGTATGATTCCACCTGAACGCGTATTGCTCTAAGGCGAAGGGGATGCATCGCGCTTCCCCCGCATCGCCGCCGCCGCCCCCCTTCCCGCAGCCGCCCGCCTGGGCCCGCGCCGGCATTGCCGCGTTGGTCGCGGGCGATCCGCGCTTCGGCGTGATCGAGCCGGCGGCCGGCCCGCTGCCCTGGCGGACCCGCCAGCCGGGCTTTCCGGGCCTGTTGCGGGCGATCTGCGGCCAGCAGATCAGCAATCAGGCGGCGGCGGCGATCTGGGGCCGGCTGCGGGCGATTCCCGGGGCGCTCGATCCGGCTGGGCTGCTGGCGCTGGATGACGCGGCGCTCTGCGGCATTGCCGGCTTGTCGCGGCCGAAGGCGGCGCATGCCCGCAGCCTGGCCACCGCCTGCCTGGATGGCCGGCTGGATTTCGCCGCCATCGCCGCGCTGGACAATGCCGCGGCGGTGGCCCGCATCGCGGCCGTGAAGGGGCTCGGTCCCTGGACCGCGGCGATCCATCTTCTGTTCGCCGAACAGCGTGCCGATGTCTTTCCCTTGGGCGATGTCGCCCTGGCGGCGAGTGCGGCGCAGCTGCTCGGGCTGCCCGCGCGGCCGACCCCGAAGGCGCTGGTGGTGCTGGCCGAGGGCTGGGCGCCGTGGCGATCGCTGGCGGCGCGGCTGCTCTGGCACCATTGGCGCTTCGTCACCGGCCGGCCAGCGATCGAGGATGGCTGAGGCACCGACCCCAAAACATGGCGGCCGCCACGGCCCGGCGCGGCGTCAAAGCGGTGGCGCGGCATCGAAGCCATAGGGCAGGACGCCGCGCGGGCGGACCATGTCGTAAGGCCCGCGTGGCAGGAAGCGACCGGTGCCGGGCTCGGCTTGCACCTTGCCATCGCGCATCACCACCTCACCGCGGCGGATGGTGGCGACGGGCCAGCCGGTCACCTCAATGCCCTCATAGGGGGTGTAGTCGATGGCGTGCTGCATCAGCGCGTTGGTGATCGTCACCTTCTTTGCGGGGTCCCAGAGCGCGAGATCGGCATCCGCGCCGACCGCGATCATCCCCTTGCGCGGCGCCAGGCCCATCAGCCGCGCCGGATTGGTGGCGGTGAGGCGGACGAATTCATCGAGCGTGATTCGGCCCTTCGAGACGCCTTCGCTGAACAGCAGCGGCAGCCGCGCGGCGAGGCCGGGGATGCCGTTTGGGATGTCCCGGAAGCAGGCATCGCGGCCGTTCTGCGCCTTGCCGGTTTCGGTATAAAGGGAGAAGCCGCAATGATCGGAGGAGACGATGTCGAGCGTGCCGCGCTTGATCGCCGCCCAGATATTGGCGTGTTCTTCTGGCCCGCGCGGTGCCGGGCTGCAGATGAATCCGGCGCCGGCGAAGCCGGGGCGGTCCATGTCGGCATCGGTCAGGGTGAAGTATTGCGGGCAGGTCTCCCCCCAGACCTTCAGGCCGCGGGCCTGGGCGCGGGCGATCTCCTCGGCCGCCTCGCCGCAGCTGACATGGAAGATCTGGATCGGCTGGTCGATCAGTTCGGCCAATGCGATGGCGCGGTGCGTCGCCTCGCGCTCCACCACCGTCGGCCGCGCCCAGGCGTGGTATTTCGGCGCGGTGAGGCCGGCCTTGAGCAGCGCTTCGGTGCGCCAGCCGATGGCGTCGTAATTCTCGCAATGCACGGTCACCAGGCAGCCATGCCGGCGGGCGGCGGTCAGCACCTTGATGTATTGCGCATCGTTCAGGTGCAGCGGCTCGTAGGTGAGGAACACCTTCAGGCTGCGGATGCCGGCGGCGACCACGGCGGGGATGTCGTGTTCGAGCACGGCATCCGTCGGTTCGGTGATGATCTGGTGGAAGCTGTAGTCCAGCATCCCCCGGGCGGCGCGCTGCCGGTAGTCGGCCAGCCGCGGCAGCAGACCCTCGCCCCGCCATTGCGGCACGAAGCAGACAACGCTGGTGGTGCCGCCGGCGAAGGCGGCGATGCTGGCGCTGGTGAAGCTTTCCTCCTGCACCGTGACCGGGGGTTCAGCGACGGCCGGCCCGCCATAACTGCCGCGGGCTGGTTCCTCGATATGGCAATGGCTGTCGATCCCGCCTGGCAACACGAGCAGCCCGCTGGCGTCGATCTCGGTGGCCGCATCGGTGATGCGTTCGGCCAGGGCGACGATGCGCCCCTCACGCACGCCGATATCGCAGCGGGCGGTCCCGAAGCCGGTCGCCACCTCGCCGCCGCGGATTGCCAGATCATAGGTCGCCATGCTGCCCTCCTCGGCCCAACACGCCCGAGCATGCCGCCGCGCGTGGCCCGGCGTAAACACCGGCCCGGCGATTGCATTCCAACTTCGCACCTGCCAGGGAGACCCACCATGCTCGATGCTGAGCACTTCGACCCCGCCGCTCATGTGGCGGCCGCCGCGCCGCTGGTCGGGCTGCGGCTGGATGCGGAATGGCAGGCACGGGTCGCCGCCGCGCTGGCGCTGGTGGCGCGGATCGCTGCCCCGGTGCTGGCCGAGCCGGTGATCGAGAGCGACGAGCCGGCGCCGGTCTTCCGGCCATGAGCGGAACCGCCCTCGCCCTCGCCGCCCGCATCCGGGCGCGGGAGACCACCGCGCGGGCCGCCGTCGAAGCCGCGCTCGGGCGGATCGCCGCCGGCGATGGCCGGATCAATGCGTTCACCGCCCTATTGGCCGCGCGCGCCCTGGCGCGGGCCGACGGCATCGATGCGGCGATCGCCGGCGGCGGCGACCCGGGGCCCCTCGCTGGGGTGCCCTTTGCGGCGAAGAACCTCTTTGACCTCGCCGGCCTGCCAACCCTGGCCGGCAGCAGCATCCGGCGCACCGCGCCCGCCGCCGCTGGCGATGCCTGGGTGGTGCGGCGGCTGGAGGCGGCCGGGGCGATCTGCCTCGGTGCCCTGAACATGGATGAGTTCGCCTACGGCTTCACCACCGAGAACACGCATTACGGCCCGACCCGCAACCCGCACGACCCCGGGCGCATCGCCGGGGGTTCCTCCGGCGGCTCCGGTGCCGCGGTGGCGGCGGGTTTCGTGCCGCTCTCGCTGGGCACCGATACCAATGGCTCGATCCGGGTGCCGGCCTCGCTGAACGGGCTCTGGGCGATCAAGCCGAGCTATGGGCGGCTGTCGCGCGCCGGGTGCTTCCCCTTTGTCCACGCGCTCGATCATGTGGGTCCCTTCGCGCGGGACGTGGCGGACCTGGCCGCCGCCTATGACGCGCTGCAAGGCGCCGACCCGGACGATCCGGCCCAGGCGGCGCAGCCGGTGGAACTGGCGCGCCCGGGGCTTGGCACGGGGATCGCCGGGCTCCGCGTCGCGGTGCTGGGCGGCTGGTTCGCGACCCGGCAATCCCCTGCCGCCCGCCAGGCGGTCGCCGCCGTGGCTGGCGTGCTCGGGGCGCGGGACAGCGTGACCTGGGACCTGGCCGAAGCGTCCCGGGCCGCCGCCTTCCTGATCACCAGCGCCGAGGGCGCCTCGCTGCATCTGCCGAACCTCCGCACCCGGTTGGCGGAGTTCGAACCGCTGATCCAGGACCGGCTGCTGGCCGGCGCGCTGCTGCCGGCGGCCTGGGTGAACCACGCGCAGAAGGTGCGCGGCAAGGCGCGCGCCAGCATGCACGCGCTACTCGCCGATTGGGACATCCTGCTGGCGCCGGCGACCCCGGTGGTGGCAACGCCGATCGGGCAGGAGACACTGACGCTGGATGGCGAAACCCTGCCGCTGCGCCCATCCATGGGCCTGTTTACCCAGCCGATCAGCGGGATCGGCCTGCCGGTGATCACCGCCCCGGTCCCTGGCGCCGAGGGTGCCTTGCCGATCGGCGTGCAATTGATCGGCAAGCCCTGGACCGAGGCCCTGCTGTTCCGTGCTGCGGCGGCGCTGGAGGCGGCCGGGCTCTGTGCCGCCCCGGTGGCGCCGGGCTTCGCCGCCCCTTAGGCCATGCTGCGTTCACATGCGTTCACGCACCCTGCTCTAAAGTTTGTTGGGTCGCGGGATTCAGCGACTTCGGCGATTCCGCCTCAACGCATCGCGCTCTAATACCAACGGCCAAATCCTTCGACCGTTGGTATCACGCCCGCTCTCAGCCCAGCAGGCGCTCGAGTCCGGCGATCAGCGCCGCCGGT
>CAITYE010000302.1 GCA_903896535.1 uncultured Paracraurococcus sp. | reverse complement strand
TGCTGTGCGGCCTTGCGAGCGCCGCTATCGCACAGGAGGTGAACCTTTATTCGGCGCGCCACTACGATAGCGATCGGGTCCTCTATGAGCGCTTCACGAAAGAGACTGGCATCAAGGTTCGGCTCATCGAAGGCGACGCCGATCAGTTGATCGAGCGGATCAGGAGTGAGGGAGCCAATTCTCCGGCTGATGTCTTCATCACCGTCGATGCTGCGCGACTGGCGCGGGCGGCAGGGGCGGGGATTCTTGAACCTCTCCGCTCCTCGGTCATCGAAACCCGGGTGCCACCCGAACTGCGCGACCCGGCGGGCGCCTGGTTCGCGATCGCGCAGCGCGCGCGCGTTCTGATGTATGACCGAGAGAAAGGCGCGCCTGCGGGTCTCAGCCGCTATGAGGATCTCGCTGATCCGCGCTTCAAGGGCATGATCTGCGTTCGTTCGTCAAACCATCCCTATAATGTCAGCTTGGCGGCTTCGTTGCTCGCGGCCGATGGACCGGACAAGACCGATGCTTGGGCGAAGGGTGTGGCGGCCAATCTTGCCCGCCCGCCGCAGGGGGGGGACCGCGACCAGTTTCGGGCGATTCCTGCGGGGCAATGCCAAATTGCGCTCGCCAACACCTATTATCTGGCAGCGTTCGGCGCATCCGATCGGTCTGATGACCAGGCATTGTTCAAGCGGATCGGCGTGATTTTCCCCAACCAAGGCGCGGGCGATCGGGGAACACATGTGAATATTTCGGGGGCGGGGCTCGTCAGTACCGCCAAGAACCGGGAAAATGCGATCAGATTACTCGAATTTCTGGTCAGCGACCGGGCGCAGCAGCAAATCAGCCTGGGCAATATGGAATATCCGGCCGTTCCTGCGGCCCCGTTACACCCTGCGTTGGCTGAGATGGGCCGCTTTCGGGCCGAGCCGGTCGATGCCGCCCGGATCAACGCGCATGCGGCCGAGGCCCTGCAGATCATGCAGCGCGACGGTTGGCGTTGAGCAATCGCGTCTGATTGCGATGTTCACGCCGATTTCGATGTATGGCGAGGGTGACGCGACCTAATGCAGGCGCTATGACAGGCGCCCATGGCTCGGTTCGTTTTCATCACCGGCGGTGTGGTTTCCTCTCTGGGGAAAGGCATAGCAGCGGCATCGCTCGGAGCGCTCCTGCAGGCGCGCGGCTACAAGGTCCGGCTACGGAAGCTCGACCCCTATCTCAACGTGGATCCGGGGACGATGAGTCCCTATCAGCATGGCGAGGTTTTCGTCACTGATGACGGGGCCGAGACCGATCTCGATCTCGGCCATTACGAGCGCTTTACCGGGGTCCACGCCTCAAAAGCCGATAACTGGACGACGGGGCGCATTTATTCGGACGTGATTGCGGCCGAACGACGGGGTGAATATCTCGGCGGTACCGTCCAGGTCATCCCGCACATCACCGACAAGATCAAGGATGTCGTCCAGTCGGAAATCGATGGCTACGACTTCGTGATCGTCGAGGTTGGGGGGACCGTTGGCGACATTGAATCCCTGCCTTTTTTGGAGGCGATCCGCCAACTCGCCAATGAAATGGGACAGCAGGGCAGCCTTTTCGTCCACCTGACGCTCGTGCCCTACATCTCCTCGGCAGGGGAGCTGAAGACCAAGCCGACCCAGCACAGCGTCAAGGAACTGCTCGGCCTCGGAATCCAGCCGCAGATCCTGCTCTGCCGGTGCGATCGGCCAATTCCTGAGAATGAACGGCGGAAGATCGCACTGTTCTGCAACGTCCGGCCGGAAAGCGTGATTCCCGCGCTTGATGCTCAGAGTATCTACGCGGTTCCTCTTCAGTACCATGCCGAGGGGCTGGACCATGAGGTGCTGAGGCATTTCGGCCTCTCGGCTTATGGGGCGCCGGATATGCGCCGCTGGAGCGAAGTGGTGCGGGCTGTCGAACAGCCGGAAGGGGAGGTGACTATCGCCGTCGTCGGCAAGTACACGAACCTCCTCGATAGCTATAAGTCCTTGGCCGAGGCCCTCACCCATGGCGGCATCGCCCATAATGTCCGGGTCAAGCTCGACTGGGTGGACTCCGAGGTGTTCGAGAGCGACAGCGAAGCCCTGCAACGGCTGGAGGCAGCGTCGGGCATTCTGGTGCCTGGCGGCTTCGGTGAGCGCGGCACCGCCGGCAAGATCGAGGCGGTCCGCTTCGCCCGTGAGCGCGGCGTACCCTTCCTTGGGATCTGTTTTGGCATGCAGATGGCAGTGATCGAGGCGGCTCGAAACCTTGTCCATCTCGAAGGCGCCTCATCGACCGAGTTCGGCGCCTGCGAAAACCCGGTGGTCGGGCTGATGACCGAATGGGCCCGCGGCAATGCGCTGGAGCTTCGCAACGCCGAGGGCGACCTTGGGGGTACCATGCGGCTTGGCGCTTATCCTGCTGCCCTAGCGGCTGGCTCGCTGGCCGCCCGTGTTTATGGACAGCGGGATATCGCCGAACGCCATCGCCATCGTTATGAGGTCAATGTGAACTACCGCAGCCGGCTGGAGGCGGCAGGGCTGATGTTCTCCGGCATGTCGCCCGATGGCACCTTGCCGGAAATTGTCGAATACCCGGACCACCCCTGGTTTATAGGTGTGCAGTTCCACCCCGAGCTGAAATCCAAGCCTTTCGATCCGCACCCGCTGTTCAAGGGCTTTATCGGAGCCGCTGTCTCTAAGGCCCGGCTGGTCTGAGCGGAGAGCTTGACGGCGGGTATGCCCTCGCTTTCCCTGACCACTGCTCCCAGGATTGTACCGCATGACGTCTCGCCGCCTGTTGCTTGTCCTGCCGCTCCTCAGCGTCGGCTGCGGGCCCGCCCTGCCTGGCGATACCCCGCCGGCCCGCTTCGCAACTACGCTCGAACAAGCGAGTTCCAGCAGCGCGATTGTGGTGGCACGCATGGATGCCTTTGAGACGATGGCCCGTCGAGAGGTCGATGCGATCGCCTATGCCAATGGGGATCGAAGGGTCATGCCGCGCGTCGGCCCGCCGGAGGCAGGCATCGCTGCCCAGGCCGGGGATGTCATCGGGGCAGCCTTCGTCGCGCTGGGCGATTACGGCCATATTCTGACCACGGTCGCTACGGATCAGCCGCCCATCCCTCGGCAATCAGACTCCGGGACCGTTTTGGCGCAGCAGGCGAGCCAGGGCTTGGTAAGGCTGCGTCAGAGCGCCGGCATTGTCCTCCCTTCGGCGGTGCAGGCGGCGGGCCTGAACGGCATTGCGACGCTGGCCGCTCTGCCGGACCGCGTGGCGGCAGGGCCTCGCCGCTCGACCCAGTCTCTGGTGGCGGAGGCCGAGCCTTCGGTTAAGGCGGTCGCGGAACTCCTTCGCACCTTGATCGACAACCCGAGTGGTGGCTTGCGCGGCGTGCTGCGTGCTAAGCGCGAGGGTTTTGACAGTGAGGCGAGCCGCTTCCTGAATCGCCTCGCTGTGGATCGCCGGCTTGGGCCGGCTGATCGCTACATGCTCTACCGGAGTGTGGCGGCGTTGCGGGAGGATGACCCGGCCTCGGGCACTTTCGCCGCCATCGCCAGCGTGGCCACATCGATGCAGCAAGCCCACACGGCGCTGGCAGGCCCCACGGGGCCGGCACAGGCTGCAGTGTCCGGCTTTGAGGCGAGTGTGGCGCAACTCGGTGTGCTCGCCGAAAGCAGCCGAAGGCGCGATCCGCCGCCGCCGGCTAACGACCAGCCCCTCCGTTAAGGCGAAGGACGGCGGGCGCCCCTCTTGCCGGATGGCGTATCCCCAGTTACGCCCCGCGGAGTTTCGGCCGAGGAGCCCGCCTTATGTCCGCGATCGTCGATATCATCGCCCGGGAGGTTCTGGACTCCCGCGGTAACCCCACTGTCGAGGCCGAGGTGTTACTGGATAGCGGCGCTGTCGGCCGAGCCCTCGTTCCCTCCGGTGCCTCCACCGGTGCCCATGAAGCGGTTGAGCTCCGCGATGGCGACAAGTCGCGGTATGGCGGCAAAGGTGTGCTGAAGGCGGTTGCCAATGTCGAGGGCGAGATTTTCGATGCCCTGTCCGGCATGGACCCGACCGAGCAGGTAAAAATTGACGAGATGATGATCGACCTTGACGGCACGCCGAACAAGGCGCGCCTTGGGGCCAATGCCATCTTGGCCGTCTCGCTCGCCGTGGCCAAGGCGGCGGCAGCCGACCTCGGTGTACCGCTCTACCGCTATGTTGGCGGCACCCAGGCCCGCACCCTGCCAGTGCCGATGATGAACATCATCAATGGCGGCAAGCATGCCGACAATCCGATCGACATTCAGGAGTTCATGATCATGCCGGTGGCGGCCGGCACTGCCGCTGATTCCATCCGGATCGGCGCCGAGATCTTCGCGGCGCTGAAGAAGGCGCTGCATGACGCTCATCACAACACCAATGTTGGCGATGAGGGCGGTTTCGCGCCGAATATCGGCTCGGCTGATGAGGCGCTGGGCTTCATCGCCAAGGCTTGCGAGGCCGCTGGCCATCGGGTGGGCGAGGACATCATGTTCGCCCTCGACTGCGCCTCGACTGAATTCTTTCATGATGGGTGTTACCGGCTGGACGGGGAGGGCAAGACGCTCGATCAGGCGGGGATGGTTGACTACCTTGCCGAGCTTTGCGGCAAATGGCCGATCATCTCTATCGAGGATGGCTGCGCTGAGGATGATTGGGCGGGTTGGAAGCTGCTGACTGACAAGTTGGGCGGCAAGGTCCAGTTGGTCGGCGACGACCTGTTCGTGACCAACCCGGAGCGGCTGCGCCAGGGGATCGCCCAGGGCACGGCGAACTCGATCCTCGTCAAGGTGAACCAGATCGGTACCCTGACCGAGACGCTGGAGGCGGTCGAGATTGCCCATCGCGCCGGCTATACCGCTGTGATGAGCCATCGCTCCGGCGAGACTGAAGATGCGACCATCGCCGACTTGGCGGTCGCCACCAACTGCGGTCAGATCAAGACAGGCTCGCTTTCCCGTTCTGACCGTTTGGCCAAGTACAACCAGCTCATCCGGATCGAGCAAGCGCTGGGCCCGGCGGCCCGTTATGCGGGGCGGACAATTTTGCGTCGCTGAGGCTCAAAGCCGCTTGCAAAAATTGCACGGGGCTGATTCTGTGACCCGTGATAGTTTTGGTATAAGGGTCAGGTTGGTGATGTCTTTCGGCCGCGCGTTCAAGCGTCGGGTTCGTGACGCCCTGCTGCCGCTCGGCTTCATCGCTCTTTGTGGCTATTTTGCCTGGCACGCCAAACATGGCGAGTTCGGGCTGATGGCGCGTGAGCGGCGATTGAGCCAAATCGCCGATGCCCGCATCACGCTCGAGCGCCTGCAAAAAGAGCGCGACGCGATGGAGAGAAAGGTCTCCGGTATGCGGAGCGATAATCTTGATCGCGATCAGCTCGATGAGCGCGCCCGCGCGCTGCATAACCTTGTGGAGCGTGATGAGCTGATCGTTCCGTATGATCAG
>CAITYE010000301.1 GCA_903896535.1 uncultured Paracraurococcus sp. | reverse complement strand
GAGGGCGAGGTCTCGGTCGCCGGCCCGAACGTGCTGGCGCGCGCCAAGGCGACCGCCGATGTGCTGCTGCGCCGGCTGGAGATGCGCGGCCTGCCGGTCAGGGCGCGGATCGATCTCATCGGCATCGCCTCGGTCCATGACAGCGACGATGGGGCGTTATGGCGTGCCTATGGCGGGCCGGCGCCGCCGGAACTTCGCATCCGCCTGGCCGCCGAGGGCGCGGATCGGGATGCGGTCGATCAGGCGGCGCGGGAGGTGCTGGCACTGCTCTGCTGCGGCACCGCCGGCACGGGCGGGGCGCGCTGGCGGCTGACGCCGCGCATCCTGACGCGGAGCTATCTCGTGCTGCGGGAGCGGGTGCCGACCCGCTTCGTGGTGCAGACGGCGCGCGCGCTGGCGGGCTGCACAAGGGCGCGGCTCCCGCCGCGCAGCCCAGGCAGACGGAGGTTGCCGCCCGGCGATTGAGGGTCGGAAAAAGCCGCTCTCAAAAACCTTCGAGCACCGCCTTGCCGCGCAGCGCCCCGCTTTCCACCAGCGCATGGCCGCGGCGGAGATTGGCGGCGGTGATCCGGCCGAGATGCTCGGTCGCGGTGTGCCGCAGCACGCCGGCATCGACCAGCCGGCTGACCTCGGCCAGCAGGCGGTGCTGTCCGATCATGTCGGGCGTCTGGAACAGCGCGCGGGTGAACATGCCCTCGAACACCAGCCCGCCTGATTTCGGCCGCAGCTTCGAGAGGTCGAGCGGCCCGGTCTGGTCGATCACGCAGACCAACCCGAAGGGGGCCAGGACCGCGCAGATCGCCGGCCAATGCGCCTCGGTCCGGTTGATCCCGAAGATATAGGGGATCGAAAGGCCCATGATCTTGACCTGCGTGGCGATGTCGCCGGTATGATCCAGCACGTGATGCGCGCCGAGCTGTTCGCACCAGGCGCGGGTCTCGGCGCGGCCCGCGCTCGCCAGCACATTGGTGCCGGTGAGCTGGCGGGCGAGCTGGATGGCGATTGAGGCGACGCCGCCGCCGCCGCCCAGGATCAACACGCCGCGGCGCGGCTGGGGCATGCCTTGCGGCATTTGCAGCCGGTCGAACAGCGCTTCCCAGGCGGTGATGCTGGTCAGCGGCAGCGACGCGGCCTCAGCGAAGGACAGGCTCCGTGGCTTCGGGCCGACGATCCGTTCATCGACCAGATGCAGCTCGGCATTGGTGCCGGGGCGGTTCACCACGCCGGCGTAGAAGACCTCATCGCCCGGGCGGAACAGCTCCGCCTCCGGCCCGACCGCGCGGACCACGCCGGCGCCATCGAAGCCGAGCACGCGGGGCGTAGGCCCGGGATCGACGCTGCGGCGCTGCTTGGCATCGACCGGGTTGACCGAAACGGCACGGATTTCGACCAGCAATTCGCGCCCCTGCGGCGCGGCCGGCGCCGGCAGGTCAAGCTCGACCAGCGCGTCCTCGGCCTCGATCGGCAGCGGCTTGGTATAGGCGATGGCTTTCATGGGATCCCTCAGCCGCCAAGCAGGGTGGCGGTGCGACGGTTCAGCTCACTGATCAGGGCCGGCGCGCCGCCCTGGCGCAGCAGCCCGGTGAACTCCGCCCGGCGGGTGGCGAGCTCGCTGATGGTGCCGGTCAGGTAGATGTCCACCGCGCGCCATTGGCCGCCGAAATCGCGCATCAGGTAGTTCAGCTGGACCGGCGCGTCGCTCGGGCGGACCAGCTTGGTCTGCACCAGACGATCGCCGTTCTGCAGCGCGGCCTCGCCTTCGACGACGAATCGCTCGCCGCTGAAATTGTCGAAGCGGTTGGCGAAGGTCGCCGCCGACCAGGTGCTGAAGGCCTGGATGATCGCCTGCTGGTCCTGCGGGGCCAGTTGCGTCCAGGGCGGGCCGACGGAAATACGGGCCATCGCCGGCAGGTTGAAGGCCTGGTCCATGGCTGGCCGCAAGGTCTGCTCGCGGCCCCGGATGCCCAGCTGGCGGGCATTGCGCATCACGTTCAGCAGGGTGCCGTTGAAGGACTCGACGATCGCCATCGGCGCGGCCTGCGCCCAGGCACGCATCGGGAAAAGGGAGAGGCCGGCCATGACAGCGCGGCGGGAGGGAGACGTCATGGTGCGGAAATAGCATGTCCGGGGGGCGGTTGGGAGCGGCGGGGGCGGCTGCTACAGGGCGGCATGATGGAACAGGTCATGCTGACCGGCGGGACCGGCTTTCTCGGCTCCGCCATCGCCCGGGCGCTGGTGGCGGAAGGCCATGCGGTGCGGGCGCTGATCCGCCCCGGCACGCCGCGCCAGGTCCTGGATGGCGTGCCCGTCACCGCCTGCCTTGGCGATTTGGGCGACCCGAACGCCATCGCGGCGGCCATGGCGGGCTGTACGGCGGTGATCCATTGCGCCGCTGATTACCGGATTTGGGTGCCCGACCCGGCCCGCATGCATGCGGTGAACGTCACCGGGACCGAGGCGGTGATGCGCGCGGCCCTGGCTGCGGGCTGCCGGCGCGTGGTGCATGTCTCCTCCGTCGCCACGCTGAAGCCCCGCGCCGATGGGCCCGCCGAGGAGACCGATGCGGCCCGACCCGAGGCGGCGATCGGCCCCTATAAGCGCAGCAAGACCGAAGCCGAGCGCCTGGTCGAGCGGCTGGTGCGGGAGGCTGGCCTGCCGGCGGTGATCGTGAACCCCTCCACCCCGATCGGGCCCCGCGACCGGCGGCCCACGCCGACCGGGCGGGTGATCCTGGAAGCGGCGCAGGGCCGGCTGCCGGCCTATGTCGATACCGGGCTGAACCTGGTGCATGTCGATGACGTCGCGGCCAGCTGCGTCGCCGCGCTCCATCGCGGTGCGCTGGGCGAGCGGCATATTCTGGGCGGGCAGGACGTCCCGCTCGGCGAATTGCTCGGGGAGATCGCGCATCGCTACGGCCGGCGCCCGCCGATCCGCCTGCCCATCGCGCCGCTCTGGCCGCTGGCGCTGGCGGCCGAGGGCATCGCCCGCCTGACCGGGCGGGAGCCGATGCTGACCCAGGATGGGCTGCGCATGGCCGGGCAGCGCATGTATTTCAGCAGCGCCAAGGCGGCGCGCGTGCTTGGCCATCAGGCGCGGCCCTGGCAGGCGGCGGTGGGCGATGCGATCGATTGGTTCGGTGCGCAGGGGATGCTGGCATGATCTGGCTCGGCCTTGCCGCCTGCCTCGCCTGGGCCGTGCTGCTGCTGGGCCGCGGCTTGTTCTGGCTGGCCCGCGATGATGACCGGGACGCGGCGACGCTGCCCGTGCCGGACCCTTGGCCGGGCGTCGTCTGCGTGGTGCCGGCGCGCGACGAAGCCGCGAGCATCGCGGCAACCGTCGGTGCGGTCCTCGCCCAGGACTATCCGGGCGCCTTGCGGCTGATCGTGGTCGATGACCGTTCGACCGACGGCACCGCGGCGCTCGCCCTGGCCGCCGGCCGGGGCGATGGCCGCCTGACCGTGCTGACGGGGGCCGCCCGCCCCGCCGGTTGGACCGGCAAGCTCTGGGCGTTGCAGCAGGGGGTGGGGGCGGCCGGGGCGCCGGACTATCTCTGGTTCACCGATGCCGATATTCACCATGCGCCGGATAGCCTGCGCCGGCTGGTGGCGCGGGCCGTGGCGGACCAGCGGGTGATGGTGTCGCTCATGGCCCGGCTGAATTGCGAAAGCGCGGCGGAACGCTGGCTGATTCCGGCCTTCATTTTCTTCTTCCAGATGCTCTACCCCTTCCGCTGGTCGAACCGACCGAGCGCGCGCACCGCGGCGGCGGCCGGCGGCTGCGTGGTGTTGCAACGCCTGGCGTTCGAGCGCGCCGGGGGCCTGGCGCCGATCCGCGGTGCGCTGATCGATGATTGCAGCCTGGCGGCGCTGATGAAGCGCCAGGGGGCGATATGGCTTGGCCTGACCGAGCGGGTGACGAGCCTGCGGCCCTATCCCGGGGTTGCGCCGATCCGCCGGATGGTGGCGCGCACCGCCTTTGCCCAGCTGCGATTCAGCGCCGCGCTGCTCCTCGGCATGCTGGGGGCCCTCGCCCTGGTGTTCCTGGCCCCGCCCCTGCTCGCGCTATTCGCGCCGGCGCCGGCGGCTTGGCTCGGCGGGCTGGCATGGCTGGCCATGATCCTGGCCTATGCGCCGACGCTCCGGCGGTTTCGGCTGCACCCCTTGCGCGCTGCGGCCCTTCCGGTTATCGCTTTGATATATATGGGTTTTACTTGCGAATCTGCCTGGCAGGAATGGCGCGGACGGGGCGGGATGTGGAAAGGCGAGGCCGGGCCCCGGGCCGATCGGGGTGGCAGCGCCACGGCGGGGCAGGGGTAATATTGCCCGCACCGCGCCATGGGGCTTCGCACGCGCAAAAAATCGCCCTATTCCAGCCGCATGGCATCCTCAGCTCGCGGTCGATTCGCGGCGGCGCAGGATGATCGGGAGCCTCAGTTCGTTGTCCACCCTCCAGGACCTTGCCGCCAAGACGATCCGGCCGGGGCCAGTCACCGCCAGCAGCCCGCCGAGCCTGAGCGAGCCATTGCTCGAGGCCGCGATCGCGCGCGCCACGCAGCAGTTGTTGGACCGCCAGCAGCCGGACGGTCATTGGGTGTTCGAGCTGGAGGCGGACGCCACCATCCCCGCCGAATATATCATGCTGAAGCGATTCTTCGGTCGCCAGGACCCGGCCCAGGAAGCGCGCATCGCCCGCTATCTGCGGCGGCTGCAGGACCAGGAAGGGGCGACGGCGAAGGGCGGCTGGCCGCTGTTCCATGGCGGGCCGATCGACATCTCCTGTTCCGTGAAGGCCTATTTCGCCCTGCGCCTGGTGGGCGATGCGGCGACGGCGCCGCATATGTGCCGCGCCCGGGCGGCGATCCTCGAAGCGGGTGGCGCCGAGCGGTGCAACGTCTTCACCCGCGCCACGCTTGCGCTGTTCGGCGAGGTACCCTGGCGGGCGGTGCCCGTCATGCCGCCAGAGATCATCCTGCTGCCGCGCTGGTTTCCCTTCCACCTGTCCAAAATCAGCTATTGGGCGCGCACCGTGCTGGTGCCGCTGACGGTGGTGATGGCGCATCGGCCCAAGCCTTTGGTGCCGACCGGTGTGACCCTGAGCGAGTTGTTTCGTACCCCGCCGGCAGCCGTGCGCCGCTGGCCGGGCGGGGCGCATGCCGCGCAACCCTGGAAAAGCCTATTCGCCGGGACCGATGCCGTGTTGCAGCGGGTGCATCACCGCCTGCCCCGACGGAGCCGCGCCCTGGCCGATGCCCGCGCCGAGGCCTTCGTCACCGAGCGGCTGAACGGTGAGGACGGGCTGGGCGCGATCTACCCCGCCATCGCCAACGCCATCTGGATGTATCACAGCCTTGGCGTCCCCGCCGACGACCCGCGGGTGCTGACGGCCTGGCAGGCAGTGGAGAAACTGGTCTGCGACCGCGCGGATGAGACCTATGTGCAGCCCTGCCTCTCGCCGATCTGGGACACGTCGCTGGTGGCCCATGCCCTGCTGGAGAGCGGCGGCGCTGCGGCGGAAGCGGCGGTCGGCCGCAGCCTGGCCTGGCTGATCGATCGGCAGATCACCGACGTGGTGGGCGACTGGGCCGAAACCCGGCCCGGCGTGCCACCGGGGGGCTGGGCCTTTCAATACGCCAATCCGCATTACCCCGATGTCGACGATACGGCCGTGGTGGTGTTGGCTATGGATCGCGCCGCCAAGCAGGCGGGCCAGAGCACGCCGGCCTTGCAGGCCTCGATCCTGCGGGCGACAGCGTGGGTGCTGGGCATGCAGTCGCGCGGCGGCGGCTGGGGCGCCTTCGATGCCGACAATACCCATCACTCCCTGAACAGCATTCCCTTCGCCGATCATGGCGCGCTGCTCGACCCACCGACGGCGGATGTGACCGGCCGCTGCCTCGCCATGCTGGCGCAGTTGGGCCATGACAGCGGGAGCAAGGCGGTCCAGGACGCCGTCGCCTATCTGCTGGCCGAGCAGGAGGCGAACGGCGCCTGGTACGGCCGCTGGGGCGTGAACTACATCTACGGGACCTGGTCCGCCGTCACCGCGTTGAATGCCGCGGGCATTGGGCCCGATCACCCGGCGATGCGGCGTGCCGTGGCCTGGCTGATGGCCACCCAGAATGCCGATGGCGGCTGGGGTGAGGATGGCGGGACCTATCCGCGCCGTGGCGGGACCGGGCCGGATGCCGGTTGCCGCATGGGGCCGAGCACGGCGAGCCAAACCGCGTGGGCGCTGCTGGCCCTGATGGCCTGCGGCGCGGTCGACCACGAGGGGGTGGACCGCGGTGCGGCGTGGTTGCTGCACGCGCAGGAGGAGGGGGGCGGCTGGCCGGAGCTCGACTATACCGGCACCGGGTTCCCGCGCGTGTTCTACCTTCGCTACCACGGCTATGCCCAGCTCTTCCCGCTTTGGGCGCTGGCGCGGCTGCGGAACCTCAGGCGCCGCAATTCCCGGCGCGTGACACAGGGCCTTTAGAGCGGGATGCGTTCGGTTTCCTGAACGCGGGACAATGCTCTAGATACCTAACGGGTAAAGCAGGGTCCCTGCTCTAGAGCATGCTGCGTTCACATGCGTTCACGCAGCCCGCTCTAGCATGTGTTGGATCGCGCGATTCAGCGCCTTCGGCGATTCCGCCTCAACGCACCACTAGCCATTGATTTGGTGGGCCGGTTCACCCGACGCTTGGGTACCAAGCGTCGGGATCGGACCACTAGGACCCGGCGCGCCCAAAGATTCGGGGTGCGCGACCGCTGCACCGGGCGTTACACTGCGGCGCAGCACAAAGGATCTTCGCCGTGCCCCCAGCGAACCGCATCCTGGCAGTCGTCGGCATGCGTGCCGAAGCGGCGCTGCTGCCGCCTGGCATGCGGGTTGTGGTCAGCGGCGGCGACCCGCGTCGGCTCGTGGCCTTGCTGGACGCGGCACCGGATGACATCGCGGCGTTGCTCAGCTTCGGCATCGCCGGTGGGCTCGACCCTGCCCTGGGCTGCGGCGATCTGGTCGCGTGTACCCGGGTCCGCGGCAGTGGCGGGGCATATGCTGCCGACCCAGCTTGGACCCATGCGATCGCGCAGCGCTGCGGCGCGCGGCTTGGCATGATCGCCGGGGCCGCCGCCGTGGTTGGTGAGCCGGCCCGGAAGCGGGCGCTGCGGACCGCCACCGGTGCCCTGGTCGTCGATCTGGAAACCGAAGCCGCGGCGGCCTTCGCCGCCCGGCGTGGCCTTCCCTTCACGGCGCTGCGCGCGGTGGCCGATACGGCCGAGGACCTGCTGCCCCGTGCCGCGGCGCAAGGCCTGACGGCGGATGGGCGCCCGGCGGCCGGGCGCGTGGCGCTGGCGCTGCTGCGGCACCCGAAGGAATTACCGGCGCTGCTGACGATCGCCAAGCGCAGCCGCTTTGCCTTGCAGGCGCTGGCCCTGGCGAGCCGGCGGCTGGCCGGCGAGTTAAGCCCGGCCTGAGGCCAGGATCAGCCGGAGCAGCGCCTTGACGAAACCGCTTCGACCTGCCGGACCGGCCCCCAACGAGGGGCGCCTGCGGGAAGCCGCAATCCGCCATCTCGCGCGCTTTTCTGCCACCGAGGCGGGGTTGCGTCAGGTTCTGCTGCGACGCATCGATCGCTGGGCGCAGCGCGCGGCGAGCGAAGGGCTGGACCCGGAGACGCTGGCCGCCTCACGCGCCGCGGCCCGCGAGGCGGCGAGCCTGGTGGCCAAGGCCATGGTCTCACTCGGCGCGGTCGATGACGCCGCCTTCGCCGCCAGCCGGGCCCGCCGGCTGGCCCGCAGCGGCCGGTCGCAACGGGCGATCGCCGCGCATCTCGGCGCCAAGGGCATAGCGCCGGCCACCGCAGCGGCGGCGATGCCGGCGTCTGACAGTGAACTGGCAGCCGCCTTGATCCTCTGCCGGCGGCGGCGCATTGGCCCGTTCGGTGCAACCCCGGCGCCGGAGCAACGCAACAAGGCGCTGGCGGCGCTCGCCCGTGCAGGGTTTCCGCGCAGCATCGCCGAGGCTGCCCTGGACATGGCGCTGGAAGACGCCGAGATGCGTCTTATCGCCCTGCGCCAGGGCTAGAGCAGCCTCCGGTCTGATGGATCACGCTGTGGTCCATCAGACCGGAGATAAGCTGCTCTGGAATTGATAGTTACTAGAGCAAGAGATCCGTTCAGACGCTTCCGTCTGAACGGATATTGCTCCAAGGGAACGCCATGCCATCCATCGCCCGTCGCAGCCTGCTGGCGGTTGGCCTTGCCTCTCCGGCTTTGGCGCAACCCGCTTGGCCGAACCGGCCGGTGCGGGTGATCGTGCCCTGGCCGCCCGGGGGTGGCGCCGATACCGTGGGACGCATTCTCTTTGCCCGGGTCGGGGATCGGCTGGGCCAGCCCTTCGTGGTGGAAAACCGACCGGGCGCGACCGGAACCATCGGCGCCACCGCCGTCGCGCGCGCCGAGCCCGATGGCTACACGCTGTTGCACGACGCGACCGGGCTTTCGGTGAACCCCGCGCTCCAGCCGAATATGCCCTTTGTGGCGGAGCGGGATCTCGCCTTCATCTTCCTGGCCACGCTGGTGCCCAACCTGCTGGTCACCAACAACGCCACGCCGCAACGGACGGTGCCGGAGGTGATCGCGCTGGCGAAGGCCAAGCCCGGGGCGGTGGATTTCGCCTCCTCCGGCAATGGTTCGGCACAGCATCTGGCGCTGGCGCTCTTTGCCAGCCAGGCCGGCATCACCATTAACCACGTGCCGTATCGCGGTGGTGCCCAGGCGCTGAATGACATTATCGGCGGGCAGGTCGGCTTCTTCTTCAGCAATGCCAGTGCCTCGACCGGGTTTGTCACCTCGGGTGCCTTGCGGGCGATCGCGCATACCGGGCCGGGGCGACTGGCGCGCTTCCCTGACCTGCCGGCGGTCGCGGAGACGCTGCCCGGCTATGAGTGCCTGGAGTGGAACGGCGTCCTGGCCCCCGCGGCCACGCCGCAGCCGATCATCAAGCAGTTGAACGCGGTGCTAAACGAGGTGGTGCGGGAGCCGGAGGTGGCGGCGCGGCTGGCCAGCCTCTCAATCGCGACGCGCCCCGGCTCGCCAGAGGATTTCCGCAGCTTCTACCTGGCCGAGTTGGCGAAATGGACGCGGGTGGTGAAGGCGGCGAATATCACCGCCGATTGAGGCGTCTCATGCTTACGGTCAAATCTTTTTACCGTAGGTATTGGCTGTTTATGGCCCTCAATCGCCGGGCGGAAACCTCCGGTTTTCAGGGCTGCGCGGCGTTTGCCGCGACGGCTGCGCGGCATTGGCCGCGGCGCCCGTTCGGGCGCCCGGCACGCGGCAAAGCCTCGCGCCGTAGGCATCACGACAATTCGTGGCAGAATTCCTGGATGCGGCCGCACGCCTCGGTGATGCTGGCGGTATCTGTGGCGTAGGAGACGCGCATGTGCGGGGAGAGGCCATAGGCTGCGCCCTGCACGCAGGCGACGTGCTTTTCCTCCAGCAGCGCGGCGACGAAATCGGTATCGGTCTCGATCTTCCGCCCGCCCTTTGACGTCTTGCCCAGGCACCCTGCGAGGTTGGGGAAGACGTAGAAGGCGCCTTCCGGCCTGTGGCAGGTGATGCCGGGGGCGGCATTCAGCATCTGCACCACCAGATCGCGGCGCTGTTCATAGATGGCCCGGTGCTCCTCAACGAGCCCCTGGGGCCCATCGAGGGCCGCTGCCGCTGCCGCCTGCCCGACGGTGGAGACGCCGGCAGTCGCCTGGCCCTGCATGTTGAACAGGCCGCGGATCAGTTGCGCCGGCCCGCCGCCGAATCCGATCCGCCAGCCGGTCATCGCATAGGTCTTTGAACACCCGTTGACCGTCAGCGTCCGCGCCTTCAGCGCCGGCGTCACCTCGGCGATGGTCGAGAAGCGGTGCCCGTCGTAGAGCAGATGCTCGTACATGTCGTCGGACATGATCCAGACATGCGGATGGCGCAGCAGCACCTCGCCGAGCGCGGCGAGTTCGGCGCGGGAGGGCACGGCGCCGGTCGGGTTGCCGGGGAAGTTCAGCATCACCCATTTGGTGCGCGGGGTGATGGCCGCCTCCAGATCCTCCGGCCGCGGCTTGAAGCCGTTGTTCTGCGGGCAGGAGACGGTGACGGGTACGCCGCCGGCGACCTTCGCCATATCGGCGTAGGAGACCCAGAAGGGCGAGGGGATGACAACCTCATCGCCTGGATCGACGGTCGCCATGAAGGCGTTGAAGATGACCTGCTTGCCGCCATTGCCGACGATGATCTCGTCCGGCCCATAGTCCAGGTTATTGTCGCGCTTGAACTTGCGCGCGATCGCCGCCTTCAGTGCGGGCGTGCCGCCCTGTGGCGGGTATTTGGTATCGCCGGAGAGGGCAGCCTGATAGGCCGCATCGATGGCGTGCCGGGGGGTCGCGAAATCCGGCTCGCCGTTGGCGAGGCTGATGACGTTGATGCCGCGCGCCCGCATCTCACGCGCCTTGGCCGTCATGGCGGCGGAAGGCGAGATCTGGACGTTCTGCAGGCGCTTGGCGAGATCGGGCATGATGGTTCAGTGCAGCCCTTGGCAGAAACGCTGGATGCGCGTGCAGGCGTCCTTCAGCTGTTCGTCGCTGGTCGCGTAGCTGATGCGGAAATAGCCCGGATACATGAAGGCTTCGCCGTGGACGCAGGCGACGCCTTCCTCCTCCAACAGGGCCAGGCAGAACGCCTCATCATTGCCGATCTTGCGCCCGCCCTTCGAGGTCTTGCCGATGCAGGCCTGCATGGACGGGAACACGTAGAAGGCGCCCTCCGGCTTGTGGCAGCGCAGGCCGGGCGCGGCGTTCAGCATCTCCACCACCATGTCGCGCCGACGCTTGTAGGCGACCTTCATCACCTCGATGAACTCCTGCGGGCCGTTCAGCGCCTCGACCGCCGCCGCCTGGCTGATGCTGGAGGTATTGGAGGTCGACTGGCTCTGCAGCTTGTCCATCTGCTTGATCAGATGCGCCGGTGCGCCGGCATAGCCGATGCGCCAGCCGGTCATCGCATAGGCCTTGGAGCAGCCGTTCATGGTGATGGTGCGGTCGCGCAGCCGCGGCTCGACCTCCAGCACCGTCGCTGGGCGGAAGCCGTCATAGGCGAGCTTGTTGTAGATGTCGTCGGTGAAGATCCAGACATCGGGGTGACGCATCAACACATCGGTCAGCGCCTTCAACTCGGCCGCCGAATAGGCCGCACCGGTCGGGTTCGACGGGTTGTTGAGCAGGAACCACTTGGTCTTGGGCGTGATCGCTGCCTCCAACTGCTCGGCGCGCAGCTTAAAGCCGTGATTCTCGTCGCCGCGCACGAAGACCGGCGTGCCCTCGGCCAGCTGGACGATATCCGGGTAGCTGACCCAGCAGGGCGTTGGGATGATCACCTCATCTCCCGCCTGGATCGTGGCGAGGAACGCGTCGAAGATCACCTGCTTGCCACCGGTGGCGATCAGGATTTCCTCCGGCTTGTAGTCGATGCCGTGATCCTGGCGGAACCGCGCGGCCACCGCCTTGCGCAGCTCCGGCGTACCGGCGACATCGGTATAGCGCGTCTCGCCGCGCTGAATGGCGGCGATCGCCGCATCCTTGACGTTCTGCGGTGTATCGAAATCCGGCTCGCCGGCCGCGAGGCCGATCACATCCTTGCCCGACGCCTTCAGCGCCCGCGCCTTCGAGGTCATGGCGATGGTGAGGGACGGGGAGATGCGGTCAAGCCGGTCGGCGATCAGCTTCATGGGGTCCTGCCCGGGCAATATGAACGGCGGACCGTACTCGCGCACCCTGGCCGCTTCAACCCGTGGGCAGGTCCAAGGCCGAATGCATAATAGGCGTTTTTTCCTTGACTTGGCCAAAGGATACAGGTAAATAGTCCTTGCCAACGGCCGAGATGCGCCTGGCGCCCCCCAATCCGTCCCCGCCCGCCCCGGTCCCCGGCCATTCGGAGCCTTGCTCCTGGGCCAGCGCCGGCGCGCGCCGACCTTGCCGAACAGGGAGAACCCCGTGCCCTTCGCCCAGGCCAGCCTGACGCCGCTGATCCAAACCAACGCCTTCAATTTCTGGCATTACCGCACGACTGACAGCCGCGCGACGGTCGCCACGAGCGGCTATTTCGCGCCCGCCGCCGCGCTGCTCCGCGCCGGGGACCTCGTGCTCCTCCAGGCGAGCGATGCGCTCGCCCTGTTGCCGATCCGGAGCAATGCCGCACTCGGGATAGGGGTCACGCTCGATGGTGGCATCGGACCGCTGAAGTTCACGCGAACCGCCGCGGCGCGGTTCGCCTTCCGCCAGACGGCGCGCGCGGTCGTCCGCTCGCTGGTCCTGGCCCCGTTGGCGGCCGGCCTGAGCGTCGGCGCCAGCCTGCCCGTCTCGGCCCGCGTCGTCGGCCCGGTGAGCCAGGTGGTGTTCAGCCTTCGTGACGCGACCGGGGCTGTGATCCCCCCGATGCGCGTTGTGGCGGTGAATGGCGGGATGGCGAGCGCGGCGCTGCCGGCCCCCCCGGTGGGCGGCGGCTACCGCATCCGGGTCGAGGATCTTGCCGATCCTAACCTGTGCTCGATCTCGCCGAGTTTCTCGGTGAGCAGCGATTTCCGGTTGCTGCTTTCGGAAAGCGCGACGGCGCTGATGACCGAAGCCGGGTCGGCGCTCCGCCTGTGAAGACCCGCCCGCCCGGCTGCTCGCGGCCGGGCGGGCGGCACCGTCGCCTCCCTATCTCGGCCTGGCCTGACCTTCCCCCGCTGCCGCGCGGGGGCGGGCGGAGCTTGGCCGCCGCCGGCCTCGTGCCGCGTGGGGGGGGGGGGGGGGGGGGGGGGGGGGGGGGGGGGGGGGGGGGGGGGGGGGGGGGGGGGGGGGGGGGGGGGGGGGGGGGGGGGGGGGGGGGGGGGGGGGGGGGGGGGGGGGGGGG
>CAITYE010000300.1 GCA_903896535.1 uncultured Paracraurococcus sp. | reverse complement strand
CCATGCGTGGCGGCAAGCCCCGCCGCAGTGAAGCGGGAGGTGGCGATCAGCCGGGCGAGCCGCGGGTAGACCGCCGCCTCGCGGGCCGCGAGCTCGATCTGCGTCGCAGCCGGCAGGCCATGCTCCTGAGCCGTCGGGTGATGGATCAGACCGATCGCGCCGCGTCGGGCGAGTTCCTCGGTGCAGCCCGCAAAGGCAGGCAGGCCGAGGCTGTCGAGGATCGGACGCTCCTGCGGGCTGAGCGCATCGAGTGCCTGTCGCGCTGCTGCTTCGGCCGCTGCATCGGGTAGGGGGTGCCGCCCGCCAAGCTCAACCACCCGGACTGTATGTCCCAGGCTGCACAGCCCCTCGATAATCCGGGCATTGTAGACATAGCCGCCTGAGATCGCGCCGAAAGGCCCTGGGACGAGCAGCGCGCAACGCATCAGACCGGCGCCTCATAGGCGGCCCAGGCGTTCGGGCTTTCCCGCAGCAGCACCTTCAGCGCGGTGACCTGGGTGCCGTGTGGCCCCAGCTCGCCGGCCCTCAACGCCGCGGCGAGCAGCGTGTGGATATGACTGCAGAGGTACTCGGTCGTGGTGTTGAGCCCGCTGAATTGCGGCAGCTCGTCCAGGTTGTGATAGTCGGCCGTATCGAGCACGCGACGCAGCGCCTGCTTGGCGAGACCGATATCGACGAGCAGGTGCAGGGCATCCAGCTTCGGGGCGCGGAACTCCGCCTCCACCACGAAGGTCGCGCCATGCAGCCGCTGCGCCGGGCCGAATTCCTCGCCCTTGAAGCTGTGCGCGATCATGATGTGATCGGAGACGGTCAGTGCATACATCGGATACCTCAGGGGTAGAGGATGACGGGACAGGGCGGCACTTCGGCACCAGGCGCCAGCAGCTCGGGCAGCCGGTCGGGCAGTTCCTCGAAACGGGCGACCACGCCGTGCAGCGTATCGAGCCGTGGATCGGCGAGCAGCGCCAGCGCCAGGGCGAGCCGCTCAGCATGGCTGCGCCGGCCGCGCATCGAGGGCGCCACCGCGCCGACCTGCGAGGAGATCAGCCGGAGTCGCTTCTGATGGAAGGCCTCGCCCAAGGGAAGCGTCACCGGCCGGCTGCCATACCAGCTGGCTTCGACGATCCGCGCCTCGAAGCCAGCCGCACCAAGCGCCAGGACCAGCCCGTCCGGCGCGCCGCTGGCGTGTAGGATCAGCTCCTGCCCGGTGGGCGCCGCGCTCGGCGCGCAGCATTCCGCCCCGAGCGCGGCGGCCATCGCCGCGCGGCGCGGGTCGGGCTCGATCACCGTCAGCGTCAGGCCGGGGATGCGGGCGAGCAAGGCCACGGCCAGCAGACCGACGATGCCGGCACCGATCACCAGCACGCGTTCCCCGGGCTGCGGCGCGGCGTCCCATAGGATATTGAGTGCGGTCTCCATATTGGCGGCCATGACGGCGCGGGCATCGGGCACCGCATCGGGGATGGGAATGCACATCGCGGCCGGTGCCAGGAAACGGCGCTGGTGTGGGTGCAACACGAAGACCCGTTGGCCGATCAACGGCCCGGGCCCGTCTTCCACGACGCCGACCGCCGCGTAGCCGTATTTCACCGGATAGGGGAAATCCCCTTGCATCAAGGGCGCGCGCATCGTCGCGTATTGGCTCTCGGGCACCCGTCCGGCCAGCACCAGCCGTTCGGTCCCGGGGGAGAGCGCGGAGGCACGCATCACGACCAACGCCTCATCGGCGGCGCGCGGCGGCAGCGGTGCCGGACGCAATTCCACCCGGCCCGGTCCCACATACCACAGCGCCGTCATGCCGCCGCCCCGGGTCGTGCCTGGTCCAGCGCGATGTCGAACAAGACATCGGGGTCGAGCGGATGCACCGTCCAGGCGAAGCGCAGACCATCGGCGATGCGCGCGACTGGCGGCAAGGTGAAGGCGGGGATGCCGGAGCCCAGCAGCACGGGGGCGACCGTGACATGCAGCCGATCCAGGCAACCCGCTGCGAGGAAGCGGCTTACGGTCAGGCCGCCCCCCTCAACGAAGATACGGGTCCGCCCGCGCGCCGCGAGCGCAGCGAGGATCGCCGCCGGCGCCAGCCCGCCCTGTGGCGCGCGCGCCAGCCCCAGCACCTCCGCCGCGCCTAGCCGGGCCGGGCCTGGGACATCAGCGGCGCAGAACAGCAGTGTTGGCAGCCCGTCGCGGAACAATTGGTAATCGGCGCCGAGCCGGCGATCGGTGTCGATGACCACCCGCAGTGGGTTCGGCCCGGGACAGAGACGGGTGGTCAGCCGTGGATCATCGTGCCGCACCGTGCCGGCGCCGACCACGACCGCGTCGGATAGGGCGCGCAGCCGGTGGGTGTGCAGCAGGTCACCGTCGCCGCCGATCCATTGCGAGGAGCCACCATCGGTCGCGATGCGGCCATCCAGCGTCTGGGCCAGCCGGCCGATCACCCGACAGCCATGGGCGGCGGCAGGCGGCACGAGCACCGGCCCGAACAACGCGCCAAGGGGCCCGGCCGGCACCCTGCCGGCAAGCAATATGTCCCAGTCGGAGGCGGGGCCACTACCGTCCATCACCGCCCCCCTATGCAGGATGCCCACGCCGGGGGAAAGCCTCGGCGGCTACCAGCGGAGGGCGCGTAGCGCGGCCATCGGCTCCACCCCCTCATGTCGGGCGACCTCGCGCAGCGTCTCCGCGCTTGGGTTTTCGCCGTGCGCATGTTGGGCGAGACCGGTCAGGGCCCAGAGCGCGTCAATCCCGAACCTTTGCGCACCGGCGAGATCGGTATGCGGTGTATCGCCAATCGCCACCACCCGGGTGCGATCGGTTATCCTGAGCAATTCCATCACCGGTCCGTAAACCGCCGGGTCTGGCTTGCCGACCTCGAAGATGTCATCGCAGAGCGGCCGGTACAGATCAGCCAGCGCGCCGGCACAGATCAGCCGCTCGGCGCCGACCATCACATGCCGGTCAGGATTGACGCAGACCATCGGCAGGCGGTGCCGCGCCGCTGCCTCCAACGCTGGCAGATAGCGGCTGACGTCGTGGGAGCCGCGGTCCGGGTCCGGGCCGGTATTGAGCAGGAAATCCGCCTCCGACGCTTCCGGTACCAGGACCGCAGCGCCGTCCTCAGCGACCGAAAGGTCGCGCTCGGGGCCGATATGGAAGGCCTTGGGGCCTAGGCGTGCGAACCAGGGATGATCCTTTGCCTTCAGCATCCGCCAGGCCAGTTCGCCCGAGGAGATGATGCCATCGTAAAGGGCGCGATCGAGACCCATGCGGTCCAGCATGCCTTGGATGAACCACGCGCGGCGCGGCGCGTTGGTCAGGAAGACGACGCGCTTTCCGCGCGCCTTCAGCGCGGCGAGTGCTTCTGGCACGCCCGGATAGGGACGCTTGCCGTCATGCACGACGCCCCAGAGGTCGAGCACATAGCCATCGTAGCGATCGGCGATCGGGGCGATGCCCTCGAGGATCTCCATCTCTCTCTCCCTCAGGCGTCGACGCCGACGGCATCGGCCAAGCGGGCGAAGCCATCGCGCTTGAGCAGCAGCGCGAGCTCGGCCGTCATGCGCGGGATCAGCGCCGGCCCGCGATAGGCGAAGGCGGTATAAAGCTGCACCAGAGAGGCGCCGGCCCGGATCTTCATATAGGCATGGCCCGCGCTCGCCACCCCGCCCAGGCCGATCAGCGTCAGGCGCCCTTGGGCCAGCCGATGCACGCGCTTCAGCAACGCCGTCGAGGGCGCAAAGAGCGGCGCGCCAGACAATCCGCCGGTCTCTGCCTGGTGCCGGCTGCGCAGGCTTTTCGGGCGGGCGATGGTGGTGTTGGCGACGATCAGGCCGGCAACCCGTTCGGCGATGCAGGCTTCAATCAGGGGCGGGAGCGCATCCTCGGCGAGGTCCGGGGCGATTTTGACCAGCAGCGGCGGACTGTCCGCGCCGCGCACCGCGTTGATCGCCTGCAGGATCGCCAGCAGCCGTGCCTCTCCCTGCAGGTCCCTGAGGCCTGGGGTATTGGGCGAGGAGAGGTTGAGCGCGATATAATCCGCGAGCGGGGCGAGCGACTGATAGAGCGCGGGGTAGTCTCGCTCCGGCACCGCATCGTCCTTGTTGACCGCGATATTGGCCCCGAGGATCGCTGGCCGGGGGCGCGGCAGTCGGGCAAGATTTGCGCGGAAACTCTCCAGGCCGCGATTGTTCATCCCCATGCGGTTGATCACCGCCCGATCCTCGGTGAGCCGGAACAGCCTCGGCCGCGGGTTCCCCACCTGCGGGCGGGGCGTGACCGAACCCGCTTCGACGAAGCCGAAGCCAAGGCGCATCAGCGGCGCCACCGCATCGGCGTTCTTGTCGAAGCCGGCGGCAAGCCCGATCGGGTTACGGAAATCCAGTCCGAGGACATGGCTGGCGAGGACCGGATCGTCTGGCCTGCCCACTTTGCCAGACAGGCCGAGATTGAGCGCGCGCAGCGCCCAGCCATGCGCCGTCTCCGGGTCGATTCCCCTGAGGAGGGGCAGCAGCGCAGAGGCGATGGCCGGGTTCATGAGCCGCTCTCTGCCTTAGCCGGCCGGGCAAGGAAAGCCCCGCTTGACGCCACCGCGCTGCCGGCCGATCTCCCTGCCACTTGGGGAGGGAACGACGTGCAGGGTCCAGCCTTGATGCTGACGTCGCTTATTGTCTTCACCCTGCTCGATACCAACTCCAAACTGCTCTCGGGCAGCTACGGCGTTGGTCAGGTGATCTTCTTCCGGTTTCTGGTCCTGGTGCCCGCGTTCCTGCTGCTGCGGGCGCTGCGGCCTGGGCTTGGCGGGCCGCTGACCACCACCCGGCCAGCGCTGCACCTGCTGCGGGCAGTCTGCATGATGGTCTCGGCCAGCAGTTTCTTTCTTGGCTTTCGCCACATGGCGCTGGCCGAGGGCTATCTGATCTTCTTTACAGCGCCCTTCCTGACCCTGGCGCTGGCCGCCCTGGTGCTGCGGGAGGCGGTGGCGCCGCGCGCCTGGATGTGGTGCGGCGTCGGCTTCGCCGGTGTCGCACTGGCCATGCTGCCGCGACTGACCGAGGGGAGCCAGACGCTGCACGGCGCACTCTGGATGCTGCTGGGCGTCGTCGGCTTCAGCGTGACTCAGACGGTCAACCGTAGCCTGCGGGGGGAGAATAGCCTGGGCGCGCTGGTGCTGTGGCCGGGGCTGCTCGGGCTCATGCTGTTCGGCCCGCTTGCCGCGCTGGATTGGCACCCGCCGTCGCTCGTTGATGCGCTGCGCCTCGGCCTCAACGGCATCCTGGCGGGCAGTGCCATCGTGCTTTCGGCGGCCGCCTTTCGCTACGCTGACGCGGCCCGGCTTGGACCCTATGCCTTTGTCGCGCTGCCGGCCTCGATCCTCTTCGATGCCGTGCTCTGGGGCGTCTCGCCAAGCGGCGCGATGTTGGCCGGGGCGGTCACTGTCGTCACCGCCTGCGTGATGAGCGAGCGGACCCGCCGCCGCGTCTGACGCCGAGTCTTCTGACACCGCGTTTAGAGCAAGGTAACCCGCTCTGAAGTTTGTTTGGTCGCGGCATTCAGCGTTTTCGCCGATTCCGCCTCAACGCATCCCGCCCTAGCGTGGCAGCGCGTCCATCTTCAGCACCTCGCCCGCGAGGTAGAGGCTGCCGCAGATCAGGACCCGGGCGGGCGATCCGTTCCGTGGCAGGGCCGCGAGGGCGGCGGCGACGGTCGGGCCTGGCTGGGCGATGCCACCGCTGGCCGCGACGATCCGTGCGACTGGCAGCGCCTCATATTGCCCTGGCTCGGCCACCGCCCAGATGCTGGCCGCCCCCGGCAGGAGCGGCGCCAGAAACTCCTCCACCGCCTTGCTGCCCTTCATGCCGATGATCAGATGCACCGGCCGGTCCCGCCATGCCGCGAGTTGCGCGGCCAATGCGGCGCCGCCCCCGGCATTATGGCCACCATCCAGCCAGAGTTCCCAGCGGGCTGGCAGGCCAACAGCGAGGCGCCCGTGCAGGCGTTGCAGCCGTCCGGGCCATTCCGCTGCGACGAGGCCGGCCGCGACCGCCCGGTGATCGAGCCATGACGGCCCCCAGGCGCGGAGTGCGGTGATTGCGATCCCGGCATTCTCCAATTGATGCGCGCCGAGCAAAGCCGGCGGCGGCAGGTCCAAATGTACCTCCCCGGCGCGATAGGTCATGCCGGCTCTGCTCGGCTCCACCGCCCAGTCGCGGTCGCGTATCAGCAGCGGGGCGCCGCGCGCCGCGGCTTCCTCGGATAGCGTGGTGAGCGCCTGCTCTGGCTGCCGGCCAGTGGCGCAGGGCACCCCGGGCTTCAGGATGCCGGCCTTCTCGAACGCGATCTTGCCGATCGTATTGCCGAGGAACTCCATGTGATCCATCGAGAGGCTGGTGATCGCCGTGGCGACCGGCCGGTCGATGACATTCGTCGCATCGAACCGCCCGCCAAGGCCGACCTCCAGGACCAGGAGATCGGCGGGTACGCGGCTGAACAGCAGCAGCCCGACCGCGGTGATCATCTCAAAGACGGTGATCGGCGCATCGCCATTGGCGGCTTCCGCCTCGGCCAAGGCAGCGGTCAGCATAGGCTCCTCAACCAACCGGCCGGCCAGGCGGATGCGCTCATGGAAATGCACGAGATGCGGGGAGGTGAAGACATGCACCCGCTGCCCGGCAGCCTCGGCGATCGCCCGCAGGAAGGCGCAGGTCGAGCCCTTGCCGTTGGTGCCCGCGACATGAACGACCGGCGGCAGGTGCCGCTCGGGGTGACCGAGGTTGGCGAGCAGCCGCTGCAGCCGGTCGAGGCTGAGATCGATCAGCCGCGGATGCAGCTGCGCCAGCCGCGCGAGGATCGTCTCGCTCGGCGCACCGCTCACGCGGTTTGCTCGCCTTCGGCCGCGGCCACTTCGACGGAGGCGCCGTTGCCCGATTGCTCCGGCTCACGCAGCAGGGAGATCAGCCGCCCGAGTGTCGCCCGCATCTCCCCGCGCGGCACGACCATGTCGACGATACCGTGCGCCAGCAGGTATTCGGCGCGCTGAAAGCCTTCGGGCAGCTTTT